>DATBBI010000236.1:0-4230 GCA_036271115.1 Trebonia sp. | reverse complement strand
CTCCACCGTCTGCTTCTCGACGAGACGCTCGTACATCTCCAGGATGACCTGCCCCCGGTTCCACGACGGCTGCAGCGGCACGTCCGCTTTCGCGCACAGCTCTAGCAGCGCCGGCAGCCCGAACGCCGCCACCGCCGCGCCCTGCGCCAGCGACTGCGTCAGCTCGCCGATCGTGTTGTAGTCCCCGTACGCCTCGTAGGCCTCGAGCATCGTGAACTCGGGGTTGTGGGTGCTGTCCACGCCCTCGTTCCTGAAGTTCCTGCCGATCTCGAAGACCTTCTCGATCCCGCCGACGGCGAGCCGCTTCAGGTACAGCTCGAGCGCGATCCGCAGGTACACGTCCACGTCGTAGGCGTTGTAGTGCGTGGTGAACGGCCGGGCGTTGGCCCCGCCGTGCAACGGCGTCAGGATCGGGGTCTCGACCTCGAGGTAGCCGCGCGCCAGCAGCGACGAGCGCACCGACTGCGTGACGGCCGAGCGCATCTCCGCCAGCCGCCGAGACGCGGGGTTCACGATCAGGTCCAGGTACCGCTGCCGCACCCGCGCCTCGGGGTCGGTCAGGCCGGCGTGCTTCTCTGGCAGCGGGCGCAGCGACTTGGCGGTGATCGCGAACGAATGGGCCAGCACGGAAAGCTCGCCGGACCGCGACGTGATCACCTCGCCGGTCACCCCGACGTGGTCCCCGAGGTCGACGTCCCGCTTCCAGTCGGCCAGCCGCTCGGCGCCGACCTCGTCGAGGCGGATCATGGCCTGGATGTCGCCGGTGCCGTCGCGCAGCGTCGCGAAGCAGATCTTGCCGCCGATCCTGGACAGCATGACGCGCCCGGCCACACCCACGATCTCGCCGGTCGACGCGTCCTTCGGCAGGTCCGGGTACCTCTCCCGCAGCGCCGCGGCGGTCGTCGTCCGCGGGTACCCCACGGGATAAGGGTCCGCACCAGACGCGAGCATCCGCGCGCGCTTCTCCAGCCGGACGCGTACCTGCTCCGGAACGTTGTCGTCAGCCACGCCCGAAGGTTACCGGCGATCGCCGCCCGGCGGCACATTAGTTTCCCTGGCGGTGTTGCGTTCCCACACCAGGCGCAGGCCGATCAGCGTGAGCCACGGCTCGTGCGCGTCGATGAGCGGCACCTCGCCGATGACCAGCGGCGCCAGGCCGCCCGTCGCGATCACCGTGACCGCGCCGGGGTCCTGCGGGGACAGTTCCGCCGCCATCCGGCGCGCGATCCCCTCCACCTGCCCGGCGAAGCCGTACACGATCCCGGACTGCAGCGCTTCCACGGTGTTCTTCCCGACCACCCGCGGCGGCCTGGTCAGCTCCACTTTGAGCAGCTGCGCGGCGCGCCGGGACAGCGCGTCAACCGAGATCTCGATGCCCGGCGCCAGGGCGCCGCCGACGAACTCGCCGCGCGCGCTGACCGCGTCGAAGTTGGTCGAGGTGCCGAAGTCGACCACAATGGCGGGCCCGCCGTACAGGTGCACGGCGGCGAGCGAGTTCATGATCCGGTCGCTACCGACCTCCTTGGGGTTGTCCATCCGGATCGGCACGCCGGTCTTCACCCCAGGCTCGACGATCACGGCCGGCACGTCCGCGTAGTACCTGCCGCACAGCTCACGCATCTCGTGCAGCACCGAGGGCACCGTGGAGCACAGCGCTATCCCGTCCAGGTCGGACTCCTTGACCGTCCCCGACCGCGCGAGCAGCCCGTGCAGCAGGGCCGCGATCTCGTCCGCGGTCCTGTCTGGCACGGTGGCGATCCGCCAGTGCTCGACGAGCGTGTCCCCGTCGAACACCCCAAGCGCGATGTTGGTGTTCCCGATGTCAATCGTCAGCAGCATCGCGTCCCGTCCCCACCTGGATCGTCACGTTGTCGATCAGCCGCGTGGTGCCGACCCGTGCGGCGATGGCGAGGGTGGCCGGCCCGGAAAAATCATTATCCAGAACGGGCTCGTAGGTTCCCGCCGAAACAAGAGCCAGGTAATCCACACTGAGGGAGGACCCGGCCTCATCAAGCACCCGGCGGGCATCGTCGAGCACCGCGTGCGGGCCTCGCGCGGCGGCCGTCCCGCCGGCGGAAAGGGCTTTGTGCAGGACAGTCGCCACCGCACGTTCCGATGAAGACAGGTACTTGTTCCTGCTCGATAGCGCGAGCCCGTCCGCGGCGCGCACCGTCGGCACGCCCTCGATCTCGATGCCGAGCGCGAAGTCGGCGGCCATCTGGCGCACCAGCGCGAGCTGCTGCGCGTCCTTCTGGCCGAACACCGCGATGTCCGGCCGCACCAGGCTGAACAGCTTGAGCACCACGGTCAGCACGCCGTGGAAGAACCCGGGGCGGAACTCGCCCTCGAGGATCTCGCCCGCCGGGCCAGGATCGACGGTAACGAGCTGCCGCCGCGGGTACATCTCGCCGACGCCGGGCGCGAACACGAGGTCAACGTGCTCGGCCGCGCACGTTTCCAGGTCTTCACGCAACGTCCGCGGGTACCTGTCGAGGTCCTCGTTCGGCCCGAACTGGAGCGGGTTGACGAAGATCGACACCGCGACCGTCCCCGCCGGGCCCGCGATCTCGCGCGCCCGCCGCAGCAGGGCGCGGTGCCCGTCGTGCAGCGCGCCCATCGTGGGCACGAGGACCACGGGACCGGGTACCTTGTCGCGGGCCGCTGTGAGCTCCGCGCGCGTGGTGGCGACGATCATCGGTCTCCCAGGACGCCGAGCAGTCGTTCCGCGTCGTTCGGCTTGAGCAGCCCGGTCGCTAGCGCCCGGTCGGCGGTCAGCCGCGCCAGCGCCAGGTAGGCGGGCAGCGCGCCGGGTTCCGCCTCCTTGATGGCCGCCAGGTGGGCGGCCACGGTGCCGTCGTCGCCCCGCGCGACGGGACCGGTGAGGCCTGCGTCGCCGAACCGCAGCGCGTTGTCCAGCGCGGCACCGAGCAGTGGGCCGAGCATCCTGGCCGGGTTGTCTGCGCCGGCCTTGCCCAGCATGTCGGCCGCCTCGGCGACGAGGGTGACCAGGTGATTCGCCGCGAAGGCGAGCGCGGCGTGGTACAGGTGCCTGTTCTCCTCCGCGATGAACACCGGTTCCCCGCCCATCTCGATGACCAGCGCCTCGGCGGCGGGCCTGAGCTGCTCGGGCGCCGTCACCCCGAAGGAAACGCCCTTGATCCTGTCTACGTCGTCGTCACGCCCGGTGAAGGTCATGACTGGGTGGATCGCCAGCGGCAGTGCTCCGGCAGCGGTAGCCGGGTCGAGCACCCGGATGCCATGCGCGCCGCTCGCGTGCGCGAGCAGCCGTCCCTGATACGGCGCCCCGGTCTTGGCCAGGCCCTCGACCAGCCCGGGCAGCACGTCGTCGGGCACAGTCAGCAGCACGAGGTCGGCGTCCTCGATGACCTGCGCGGGTTCCCCGAGCTCGGCGTCAGGGAAGTTCTCGTGCGCCCGCTGCTTGGACGCCGCGGACACCGCCGACGCCGCCGTGATCACGTGCCCGGCGCGCGCGAGCGCCCGGGCGAGAGCCGTGCCCGCCCGGCCAGGCCCGATGACGCCGACCCGCAGCCGCGCCGGGTGCTCGCTTGTTCCAGTCTCCACCGGTACGGACAGCCTCCTTCGCTGGCGAATCGCGCTGACAAGGATAGCCACCCCCGCGACTGCCCCGCCCAACGCGCCCGCCCAACGCGGTCCGCGCGTGCCGCCCGAACGTGGTCGATGTGACATCGTCTACCAAAGAGTGTGGTCGATGGGACATCGACCACACTCCGGGGTGAGTGGCCTGTGGCGCCATCCCGGGTGGACGGGTTGTGGCTAGTTGTGGAAGGGGGACTGGCGGGGCGGGGCGGGTTCGTCGTCTTCGTCCCCGTGGGGGTCCCCGGGGACGCGGCAGCAGTACTCGAGGAACAGGGCCGCGCCGATGAGAATCAGGCAGGACCCGAACGAGATGCTCGCCGTGATCAGGTCGCTGCGCGGTGTCGCCGCGTCGATCTTGTTGGAGAGGTAGCCGATGAAGCCGACGGATACCCCGGCGAGCAGCGCGCCCACCTGCGAGCTGGCCTTCGCGAGGACCACCATTCTGGCCACGAACAGCGGCGACAGAGGCTTGGTGCCGGGGTTGTTGCCCATGATGCGCGCACGCAGGTCGCGGCCGGTCCACGCCTCTACCGCCGCCGCGAGCAGCAGGGCGGGGATGCCTGTCCAGGTGAGCGGCGGCAGCTTGCTGTAGATGACGGTCAGCAGCGCCCA
>DATBBI010000235.1:0-10073 GCA_036271115.1 Trebonia sp. | reverse complement strand
CGACGCGGCGCCCGACGCCGCCGAGCTGGCGGGCGCCGCGGCGCTTGAGGAGCTCGACGAGCTGCTCGAGCTGCAGGCCGCCGCGAGGACGACGGTGGCGCCGATGGGGAGCGCGAGCGCGAGCTTCCTTGCTCGTCTCAGATGCATATCTTTGTATCCTTTCAATTCGTTTTGGTGGATACCTCGGTTGTCGGGACGCTTGGTTTTCTTGTGGACCGCTAGGACTGCGACAGTCGGCGGATGCGGCGGCTGGCGCTGGACAGGAAGAGGCCGGCGTTGGGCAGGAAGACGCTGGCGAGCAGCAGCGCGCCGGTGACGATGCCGGTCGCCTCCTGGTTGAAGTTCGTCAGCAGCAGGGCGTTCTGGATGCCGGCGAAGGCCAGGACGCCGAGCACGACGCCGATGATCGAGCCCTTGCCGCCGAAGATCGACACCCCGGCGAGCAGCACGATCGCGACCACGCTGAGCTCCAGGCCGAGCCCGTTGTTCTGCACGGCGGTGTCAAGCCGGAACGTCCACAGCACGCCGGCCAGCGCGCAGATGAGGCCGGACAGCATGTACAGGCCGGTCTTGATCCGCTTGACCCTGATCCCCGCGAACTGGGCGGCCTCCGCGCTCGCGCCCATCGCGTAGATGGACCGGCCGAGCGGCGTGGCGTGCAGCACGACGCCGAAGATGATCGCCAGGACGATGAAGATGAGCGTCGACCAGGTCATGTCGTTGCCGGTGAACGGCACCGAGTTGATCCCGAGGTTCGTATAGGCGGTCGGGAAGTTGGAGACGGTGTTCGGGCCGAGGATGATCGTCGCGATGCCGCGGTAAAGGGCGAGCGTGCCGATCGTCACCGCCAGGCTGGGCAGCCGGAGGCGGGTGACGAGCACCCCGTTGACCGCCCCGGCGAGGATCCCGACCACGGCGACGAACACGAAGATCGCCGGCATCGGCCAGCCCTTGGACCACAGGTAGCCGAGCAGCGCGCTCGACATGCCGAGGATCGAGGCGACCGACAGGTCGATCTCGCCGCTGATGATGATCAGCGTCATCGGCAGCGTCATGATCGCGATCTCGCCGTTGGACAGGCCCAGGTTGAACAGGTTGTTCCCGGTCAGGAAGGCCGGCGTGGCGGCCGAGCCGATGACGAGGATGAGGATGACGGCGACCGCGAGGCCGGTCTCCCAGCGCAGCGCCGGCCGGAGCAAGTCAGGAAGGGGCCGGTCCGTGAGGCTACGCATGACGGGTCCTCCGCTTGCGCAGGGCGCTGGTGAGGCGCACCGTGATCGTCCGGTCGAGCGCGATCGCCACGATGAGCAGGAAGCCCCAGATCGCCTGATCCCAGAACGGGGAGATGCCGAGCACGTACAGCGCCGTGGTGATCGTGGACAGCAGCAGCGCGCCCAGCGCCGCCCCGATGACGCTGCCGCTGCCGCCGAAGATCGCGACGCCGCCGACCACCACGGCGGAGATGGCCTGGAGCTCGTAGCCGGTGCCGGCGCTTGTGTCGATCGTCCCGTACTGCGCAGCCCACAGCACGCCGGCGAGGCCGGCGATGGCGCCGCTGATCGCGAACGCGGTGAACACGCGCCTGCCGACGGGGATGCCGGCCAGGCGTGCCGCCTCCGGGTTGGACCCGATGGCGTACAGCTCGCGGCCGGACCGGTACGTCCGCAGGTAGTACGCGCCCATACCGATCACCACCGCGACCGCGATGGCCACGTTGGGGATGCCGAGGGTGGTCGACCTGGGTATCTGCAGGAAGGCGTCGGGCAGCGAGGCCGACACGACCTGCTTGCCGCTGAACAGCAGGATGTCGATCCCGCGGATGATGTACAGCGTGGCCAGCGTCACGACCAGGCTGGGCACCCGCCCCGCGGCCACCATGAACCCGTTGACCACCCCGCACGCCAGGCCGATGCCCAGTCCGGCCAGGAAGACCACCGGGATGGGGATGCCGGGGTGCGGGCCGAACAGGTTCGACGACGCGTACGCTGACAGGCCGAGCACCGACCCGATCGACAGGTCCACGTTCCTGCTGATCACGACCATCGTCTCGCCGAGGGCGAGCAGGGCGATCACGGTGGTGTCGACCAGGATGAACTGGATGTTCGTCGCGCTGAGGAACCGGGGCTGGATGGCCGCGGTGATCGCGACGAAGACCGCGAGGACGACGACGATGCCGGATTCCCTGATCCGGAAGACCCGCTCGACGAGGGCCGCGCTGCCGGTCCGGCTGGCGGCCTCGTCGGGCCGCTGCTGGCGGCGGGGACTCAGGACGGCCCTCACTTCGCCACCGGCTGGCCCATGGCCGCGGACATGATGGCCTCCTCGGAGGCCTCGTCGTGGCTGAACTCGGCGACCAGCGCCCCTTCGCGCATGACCAGGATGCGGTCGCTGACGCCGAGGACCTCCGGCAGCTCGGAGGAGATCATCAGCACCCCCACGCCGCTCTTCGCCAGGCCGGCGAGCAGGTGGTGCACCTCGGCCTTGGTCGCCACGTCGATGCCGCGGGTCGGCTCGTCCACGATCAGCACGGCGGGCTTGCGGCCAAGCCACTTGGCCAGCACGACCTTCTGCTGGTTGCCGCCCGACAGCATGGACACCGGGTCAGTCAGCCGGCCGTACTTGATCTTCAGCCGCGCGGCCCAGTCGACGGCCATCGTGCGCTCGGCCGAGACCCTGATCAGCCCGGCCTTCGCCAGCCGGCCGAGTGAGGCGAGCGCGACGTTCTGCTCGACGGACATGTCCATGACCAGGCCCTGCTGCCGGCGGTCCTCGGGGACGAACCCGACCCCCGCGGCCATCGCGGTGACCGGCGACGCCTTGCGCAGCCGCTGCCCGCGCACCGTGACCGAGCCCGCGTCGTACCTGTCGATGCCGAAGATGGCGCGCGCCACCTCGCTGCGCCCCGAGCCGACCAGCCCGGCGAGCGCGACGATCTCCCCGGCCCGCACGGTGAAGGAGATGTCGGTGAACACGCCCTCGCGGGTGAGCCGTCCGACGGTGAGTACTGGGTCCCCAGGGGTGTCCGCGCCCGCCTCGGGCGGCCGTTCCGCCAGCTCCCTGCCGACCATCGCCCGGACCAGGTCGGCGGCGGTGAGACCGGCCAGCTCGCTGGTGAGCACGTGGCTGCCGTCCCGCATCACCGTGACCCGCTCGCAGATCGTGAATATCTCCTCGAGCCGGTGCGAGATGAACAGCACCGCGGCGCCGTGGGCGCGCAGCGCGGCGATCACGTCGAAGAGCCGGCCGGTCTCCGCGGCGGACAGCGCGGCCGTCGGCTCGTCCATCACGATCACCCGCGCGTCCAGGGACAGCGCCTTGCCGATCTCCACGACCTGCTGGTCGGCGATGGACAGGCCGCGGGCGATCCGCGCCGGGTCGAGGGGGACGCCGAGCCGCTTGAAGATCGCGGCCGCCTCGTCACGCATCGCCCGCCGGTTGATCCGGCGCCCCGACCGCAGCGGCTGGCGCCCGATGAACATGTTCTCCGCGACCGTCAGGTCGGGGAACAGCGTCGGCTCTTGGTAGATGACCGCGATGCCGGCCGCCCTGGCCGCGGCGGGGCCGTGCAGCGTGACCTCCCGGCCGGCCATTTCGAGCGTCCCGCTGTCCGGCTGGTACACCCCGGCGAGGATCTTGACGAGGGTCGACTTGCCCGCGCCGTTCTCGCCGACCAGCGCATGCACCTCGCCGGCGCGCAGCTCCACCGACCCGTCGACGAGGGCGCGGACCGCGCCGAACGACTTGGTGGCGTGCCGCAGCGCGAGCACCGGCTGGCCGTCGCCGGCTCCCGTCTGCGGGCCTGGCTGGCTGTCCGCGGTGTCCAACCGGGGGCACCTCCATGGGCGGGGATTTCCCGCTGCGATGTGGAACGTTTCAAACTTCCCTGTAGTTTTAGCGTGGCCCCGATCGGTGTCAATACGCCTCCCGCCGCCCGAAACTGAATCGTTACATCACCTGCGGCCCGCGGCGGATCGCGAGCCGCGGGCCGGTGATTTTCGCCCGCGCCCGGAGTCTGTACCCGGTGAGGGAGGTGAGCGCGGCGTGGGCGACCGGCGGCGTCGGCTTGTGGCGTGGGCGGCGCGTCGGCTGCCGCGGTTCGGCGTGCCGACCCCGGCCGGCGCGGACCCCTGGGCGTGGCTGGAGCCGTACCCGGTGGCGCCCGGTGCGGGAGCCCAGCGGTCGCTGTCCATCGCCTTCGTGGCCGCGCTGCAGCGGCTGCCGCCGGATCAGCGGGCCGCCCTGGTGCTGAGCGACGTCCTCGAGTTCCCCATGATCGAGGTGGCCGACATCCTGGACTGCGACGTCACCGAAGCAGGCCGCCTGCTGCTGCGCGCCAGGGCGGCGATCGGCGTGCCGGACCCGGAGTGCGCCGACGGCGGGCAGGAGGCCGAGGTCGTCGCCCGCTTCACCGGTGCCTTCGAGCGCGGCGACATCGCCGCCATCGCCGCGCTGCTGACGAAGGACGCGTGGCTGCGGATGCGCCCGCTGCCGGTCGCCTACCGGGGACGCGCCGCCGCCAGGCACTTCCTGTCGGCGGTCGCGTTCCCCGGCGGCACGCCGGGGTACCGCCTGGTCGGGGCGCAGTCCAGGGCGAACGGCCAGCCCGCCTTCGGCTGCTATCTGCGGGACCCGGCTGCCGCGGTCGACCACGCGTGCGGTCTCGTCGTGCTCACGATCGACGACGACGGCCGCATCGCCGCGATCGACCGGTTCACCGACAACAGCATGCTGCCCCGCTTCGGGCTGCCGAGAACCCTCCCGTTCCCCACGGAATTACGATTTCGTGGGACTATAATGGTCCCACGAAATTAATCCCCTGGAGAATTCATGGCGAACGTTACCGATCCTGTGTCATGCGCGGCTTGCGGCCGAGAATTGCCATCTCAGCAGGGAAGAGGCCGTCGGCGCCGGTACTGCGATGCGCGGTGCCGGGACGGGGCACGTCGCGCGCGGGCTCGTGCTGTAAATAATTCATTGACAAGCCAAGAAC
This sequence comes from Trebonia sp., assembly GCA_036271115.1. Lineage (GTDB taxonomy): Bacteria > Actinomycetota > Actinomycetes > Streptosporangiales > Streptosporangiaceae > Trebonia. Next base: position 5,083 of record DATBBI010000235.1, on the reverse strand, counting down.
GTCATGACTATGTTTACAGCGTGGCCGCGGACGACGCCGCCGAGCCGGCCAGTCCGCTGGCGGGCCTGGCGGCGGCACGGGAGCAGTCCGCGGCCGCGGCGGCGGCGCTGCAAGCCGCCGTCGACCGGGCGCGGGCGGCCGGGCACAGCTGGAGGGAGATCGGCGATGTCCTGCAGACCACGAGGCAGGCGGCGTTCCAGCGGTTCGGCCGCCCGATCGACCCGCGCACGAACAAGCCGATGAGCAAGCAGACGCTGCCCGGCTCGGAGGACAAGGCCATCGAGATCCTCGGCTGCATCACCGAGGGCCGCTGGGAGGACGCCCGCAAAGACTTCGGGGAGAAGATGCTCGAGGCCGTCAGCGCGCACCGGATCTCCCTCGCCTGGACGCAGACGGTCGCCCATGTAGGCGGCTACGAGCGGATGGGCGAGCCGCTCGTGTTCCAGGCCGACGAGGCCACCGTGGTGGAGATCCCGCTGTTCTTCGAGGCAGGCGACTGGGCCGGCCAGGTCATCTTCGACCGCCAGGGCCAGGTCATCGGCCTGTTCCTCCGCCCGGCGCCGCCATGACAGTCAACTAGGGGAATGACATGCACAAAGGCCGGACCATGGCGGTCGCACTGGCCGCCGCGGGGATCCTGACCGCGACCGCCGCCTGCTCAGGCAGCGCACAGAAGCCGCCAAGCCCGACGTCCACCGCATCCGCCACCACCGGAGCCGCGGCGGCGACCCTGCCCGGCACCCCGCCCGGCGCCCAGGCACGGTGGCTGCTCGGCGCGATCGAGCACCAGCCGATCCCCGCCGCCGCCATCACCGCCCACTTCGACCAGGTCTTCCTCGGAAAGATCCCGGCCGCCCAGCTCAACGGAGTCCTCGCGCACGTCACGTCCTTGCGGCTTGATACGGTCCTCACCAGCACGTCGGAGTTCGTCACCCTGGCCGTCACAGACAACGGGCAGCCGCAGATCGTCAGCCTCAGCGTCGACGCGCACGGCCTGATCAACGGCCTGGAACTGACCGCGAGCACTCCCCAGCCCGCGCTCACGATTCCCGCGACCTGGGCCGCCGTCGACAAGCAGGTCCAGCAGGCGGCGCCGCAAACCCGGCTGCTCGTGGGCAGGGTCACCGGCGGCGGCTGCCAGACCGTCAACGCCGTGGACGCCACGACCCCGGCGCCGCTCGGATCGGCCTTCAAGCTCTACGTGCTCGACGCGCTGGCGCGGGCGATCGCCAGCGGCACGGTCAGCTGGGACCAGCGGCTCACCCTCACCAGCCAGCTGGCGAGCCTGCCGTCCGGCAACCTCGCGACCGAACCCGCCGGCACCCAGGTGACCGTACTGCAGGCAGCCCAGGACATGATCTCGAGCAGCGACAACACCGCCGCCGACCTGCTGCTCACGCTGGTCGGCCGGACGGCCGTCGAGTCGGCCGCGGCCGCCTCGGGGATGGCGGATCCCGCCCTGGACACGCCGTTCCTCACCACCAGGGAGCTGTTCGTCCTCAAGCTCGACGACTGGCCCAGCCTCGCAGGCCGCTACCTCGCCCTCGGCCCGGCGAGCCGGCAGGCCATGCTGACCGGCACCGTCGACCGCGTCCCGCTCAGCGCGCTTCACGTCACGGCCCCGACCGGGTGGACCCAGCCCCGCGACATCGGCACCCTCGAGTGGTTCGCCTCGCCGGCCGACATCTGCCGGGTCTACGCGTCGCTCGCGTCGCTGTCACGCCGGCCCGGGCTGGCTCCGGTGGCGAGCATCCTGGAAATCAACAACGGCAGCCTGGCCCTCGACCCACGCCAGTGGAGCACAACCTGGTTCAAGGGCGGCTCAGAACCAGGCGTCGTCACCCTCAACTACCTGGCCACCACCCGCACCGGCCAGTCCTACGTCGTCAGCGTCCTCGCGGCAAACCCGTCCGCCCCGATCCCGCAAACAGCCACGGCGCAACTCCTCGGCGCTATCAAGGCCGCCTTCACCCTGGCGGCCGGCTAGCGACATCACCGCGCCATCTCGGCTAGAGATCCGACTTAGGGGCAGAAAATTACGCCACAAGGGCGATAACAGCAAGAAAAGTGTGATGTTCTGCCCCTAAGTGGCGCTGGGGTAGCGCCCGAGCAGTTCTCGCGCCGTCGCGATCAGGCGGGTCCGGACCGAGGCGGGGGACAGCACCTCGACCTGGCCGCCGAACCCGGCGAGCCGGGTGGCAGCCGCGATCTCGTGCTCGAAGGTCAGCGTGACCTCCCGGAACCCCGCGGCGTCGGGCGGTCCCGCCGCCTCGAGCGCGGGCCGCACGACGTCGCCGAAGACCTCGGGAAACGCGGCGAGCGCGGCCGGCGAGGCGCGCACCCGCACCTCGGTCTTCGGCCGGCTGGCCTCGAACGAGGCCGACCAATCCGCCCAGAACGCGGCCAGGTCAAAGCCACTCGGCCGGGCAAAGGTGTCCGCCAAGTCGCGCGCGGACACTATCCGCCCCACGCGGAAAACCGTCGGCTCGTCGCGCCCGGCCGCCACCGCCACCAGGTACCAGACGCCGGCCTTGTTCACCAGCCCGAGCGGGCGGACCACGCGCGTGGTCTCGGGCCCGTCGTCGCCGCGCCGGTACCCGAGCCGCAGCTGGCGGCGCTCCCGGACCGCCGAGGCCAGCGCGGGCAGGTGCGGGGCATGCTCCGCGCCGTAGAACCAGCGCGGCATGTCGAGGTGCACGAGGGCGGGCCCGGGGGAGCCGTCGCCCGACGTGACGCTGATCTTCCGCTGCGCGGCGGCCAGCGCGTCCGCGAGCCCGAGCTCGGCGACCGCCGCCGGCACGCCGAGCACCAGCAGCGCCGACGCCTCGTCAGCGGACAGCCCGCGCAGCGGGAAGCGGTAACCGTCGAGGAGCCAGCAGCCGCCGCCCGGGCCCGGCTCGGTGACCACCGGCACTCCCGCGGTGTTCAGCGCCGCGATGTCCCGGTAGACGGTGCGCACCGACACCTCGAGCTCGGCCGCCAGGGCGTGCGCGGGCAGCCGCCCGCGCGCCTGCAGCAGCAGCACCAGCGAGACCAGCCGATCGGCGCGCACACCGGACAGCCTACGAACGATCGCTGACACCACGTGTCAGCGATACGGCTAACCGAACGCCTTGTGGAACCCGAACACCCGCCGTTCCCGCTCGATCGCCAGCTCGACCAGCCGGTTCCGCCGCGGCGTCGATACCGACGCCTCGTAGGCCGGCTCCTCGAATACCGCCGCCGACTCGACCTCGGACAGCGCGAGGTACGTCGGCGCGCCTCCTTCGAGGAGCCGGTAGCGCCTGACCCGCCGCCACCCGGGCACCTTGAGCAGCGCAGGGATGTGCTCGTCGGCGTACCACGCCGCGAGGTCCGCCTCGGCGGACGGCGGCACGGACAGCGACACCGCCAGCACCACGGGCGGCCCCGCAAGCCCGTCAGGTTCGCCAGGCGAGTCATCGCCGCCCGGCGCCCAGTCGTCGCTGATCAGCTGGTAGACCCGGCGGTCGAGCGTCGCCACCGACGACATGATCGACTTCTCACGCGCCGACGCGTTGTCCGCGAGCGCCCGGTACTCGGGGCCGTCCAGCGTGCCCTGCCAGAACTCGTAGTAGGCGAGCCACGGCGGCGCGACGTCGTCGAGCGCGTGGAACCGGAACCCCGACGTGATGCCGGGCACGGTCAGCCGGGCGGGGCCGTGCTCGTTGTCGTACCAGTCGTTGAACTCTGCTGCCGGGACGGGACCAGGATCGGAGTACACGAACAGCAGACCGTCAGCCATATCAATGATCGTAACTCTCAGCCGGGGCTCAGCCCGGACTCAGGGCCGCGCCGAACGGGTCTTCTCCCGGCGACACCTGGAGCGCGACGAGTACCCGGGAGACCATGTTGTAGGCCGCCACCGTGACGGTCAGCTCGAGCAGTTCCTGTTCGCCGAAGCGCGCCCGCACCGCGTCGAACACCTCGTCGGGCACCGTCACGTGCATGGTCATCGCATCGGCGTAGGCGAGCGCCGCCCACTGCGCCGGGCTCAGCCCGCCGCCAGCGCCGCCCCCGCCGCCCCCGCCGCTCACCCGGATCGCCGCGATCTGCTCGTCGCCGAGCCCCGCCTGCCGCGCCAGCGGCTCGTGCGCGACCCATTCGTAGTCCGCGCCGTTGCGGGACGCGACCCGGAGGATCGCCAGCTCCCTGATGTCCGCGGGCAGCGTCGACGCGCCGCGGACCGCGCCGAGCATGCCGTTCCACCCGTCGGCGAACGGCGGGCTGTGCAGCAGCACCCCGTCGAGCGCGGTCAGCTTGCCGCCGCGCCGCTGCCTGATCCGGTCCGTCACGTCGCCGTCCGGTGCGACATAGGCCAGCCGTGCCATCGGGAACCCCCTTCGCGAGACAAAAAGTGGCCGGTTAAGGATGCCGTAGCAACCCTAACCGGCCACCTGGACGACCGCGATGGCGCTCAGCCGATGCCGCTCAGTCGGCCGTCGCCGCGATCACGTCGGCCGACTCAGGAACAATGTCGGCCGGCGCCGCCATCGGGTTGATGCCCTCGAGGTCCTCGCGCTTGACCCGGACCAGCACCAGGCCGATGATCAGCCCGAGTAGCATGATCCCCGACGACACCAGGAACCCCTTCGAGAACCCGTAGGCCAGCGCGTGGTTGGTCGTGGCCAGCTGCGCCGCGGCCTCCTGGGCCTTGGACAGGTGCGCCGCCGGAGCGTGCGCCGCCGCCGTGGCGGCCGACCGCAGGTTCGACGCCACCGCGCTCCACGCGACCGTGCCGAGCACCGCGAGCCCAAGCGCCCCGCCGACCTGCTGCCCGGTGTTGAGCAGCGACGACGCGACGCCTGCGTCGTTGTTGGAGACCTTCGACAGCGCCACCAGCGAGATCGGCACGAAGATGAGCCCCATGCCGAGCGCGGTCACCATCATCGGGCCGAGCAGCCCGCCCGCGTACGAGCTGGTTTCGGTCAGCCGTGACAGCCAGAACATCCCGCCGGACGCCAGCGCGGATCCGGCGATGACCAGCGGCCGCGCCCCGATCCTGCCGACGAGCTGCGACGCGAGGGCGGAGCCCAGCATGATCGTGGCGACCATCGGCAGGTAC
>DATBBI010000234.1:0-11280 GCA_036271115.1 Trebonia sp. | reverse complement strand
CATCGCGAGGATCAGCCGCCCGCCCCCGCGCAGCCGGAAGCGCTCGAAGCGCTCGGGATCGAGGAACGTCAGCCCCACGCCCGACTGGATGAACGCCATCCACCCGACCGACGCGTTGATCCGCGCGAACTCCTCGATCATTCGCAGCCACTCGACCGGCTCGGCTTCCAGGCCGCCGACCTCGCGCGGCAGCATCGCCTTGAAGACGCCGGCGTCGTAGAGCGCCTCGACCAGCGGCGGCGGGATGCTCCCCTGCTCAAGAGCCGCCGCGTGCTCGCGGATCAGCGGCTCCAGGCTGTGCGCGATGTCGACGAGCGAGACGTCTTCGGCTAGACCGGCCACGACGGGAAGTTAACACAGTCTTGGGCTGTCCAGCGCTCATGGCGATGTCTCCGGCTACTCCTCTCGGAGTATCCGCGGAGCCGCCCGCATCCGCGCTAGGCAGGCAGAAGACACTCTCCGCGCACGACGACGGCAGGCCGCCTGGCGGGGCAGCATCGGTGGCATGGCAACGATATTTTCCGCGATCGGTCAGGCCAACGACAGGAATGACGGCCGCGGCCGACGATCGTTCCTGCTCACGCGAGCGCAGCCGGCGATGGCGGGCCTGATCGACGGTTCGCTGTCGACACTCGCCCCGATCTTCGCCATCGCCATCGCCACGCATCAGCCGCACGACGCGTTTCTCGCAGGGCTGGCGACCGCGATCGGTGCCGGCGTCAGCATGGCCTTCTCAGAAGGGCTGTCCGACACCGGCGACCTGACGGGGCGCGGGCGCCCGTACCTGCGCGGCGCGATCACGGGCGGCGGCACATTCCTCGGCGGCATCCTGCACACGCTGCCGTTCCTCATCCCCCAGTACCGGTCGGCCGTGTTGCTCGCGCTCGCGGTGATCGTGGTGGAACTCGTGGCGCTCGCCTGGATTCGCCGACGGTTCTTCGGCAGCGGCTTCCTCAGCTCGCTCGTCTCGGTCACGCTCGGCGGGGTGATCATCACCGCGATCAGCGCAGCACTGGGTGCACTCAGATGACCGCAGCCGGCGCCGACAGCGCAGGCCGGTTCCAGGACGCCAGCCGGGCTCTACCCGGCGCGGAGGGTGGGTGGTGAGTGGCTGTGCAGCACCTGCCCGTCGGGTCCGTAGGCGGTGGTGGTGCCGTCGGGGTGGAGCACGAGGCGCCAGCCCAAGCGGTGGATGCAGATGTCGTGGTGGAACTGGCACAGCAGTACGCAGTTGCTGACGGAGGTTTTGCCGCCGTCGGCCTTGTGCTGAAGATGATGCACGTCGCACCAGGCGGCGGGCCGCCTGCAGCGCGGCCAGGCGCAGCCCCGGTCGCGGAGCTGGACCGCGCGGCGGATGCTGGCCGGGATCGAATCGGAATACCCGATGTCCAGCGGCACCGACGGGGTGTTGTACGGGGGTGCCAGGAGGGTGGTACGCAGCCAGGCGGCAATGCCGGACGGGCCGGAGACGAAGTCGATGGCGAGCCGGGCGATCGCGTACCGCAGCGCCTGCATCGCGTCGGGGGTGAACCGTTCCCGGGCGCGGAGCCGGGCGCGGGACGCGGCCCGGGGACCGCCGCCTGCGATGCCCCAGGCGTGATGACTGCTGTCGTTGTCCAGGCTTGCATCGTCATTGGCCGGATCGGGGTCTGCGCCGTCGGCGGTGATGCCGGCCGCGGCCAGCGCGAGGGCGATGATCTTGTCGACCACCCGCATGTCCGCGTGCCCGGTGACCACCGGTTCGGCGACCGCGTCGCAGGCGGCCGCCTCCGCGTCCTTCCCGGTCAGGTAGCCCGGTTCGCCGGCCTTCCCGCGCAGCCAGACTTCCTCCTGCTCAGGCGCGTTGGGATGCTGGCGCAGCTCCGGGAATGGGATGTGCACCGCGACATGGGTGTCGGCGCCGGCCCGGTCCGGGACCATCTTGGCGCGGATGAGCAGCTCGCAGCCCTGCTGCAGGGCGTCGTGGAACCGCTGCCCCTCGGTGCGGGTGTCCTCCGGGCCGGCCTTCTTGCCCAGGGCTTCCAGCACGGCCTGGACGGCGGCGGCGCATTCGGGGGTGAGGTTGCCGCGGATGACGCCGGCGCCGCCGAACGTGGTGCCGACCTGCACGTACCGGTCGTCGAACCCGTCCTCATCGGCGTCCGGCCGCGAGGCGCGCCACTTCTCCAGCGCGACCGCCGCGATCATCCGCAGGTCATCCAGGGACGCGCCCGCGGCCGCGGCCTCCACCAGGATCCTGATCGTCTCCGCCCGCAGCTCGGCCGGCAGCTTCCTGGTCCAGTCGGCGATCGCCAGCGCCTGCGACTTGGAGATCTCCGCGGCAGCCAGGGCGCCGGCCATCTCCGGGTGGCCGCGCAGCAGCCGCATCTCCCGTACCTCGGCCCGGGCGTCACCGCGGGTCATGTCCGTCATCGCCATCAGCCACGCGGCGGAATTGCCGTACCCGTCAGCATCATGCGCGTCGGCGGCGTCGAACCGGGCCAGTACGGACGCGTGCGCGGCGGTGAACTTCGCCTCGATCTCACCCAGCGACCGCAGCACGGTGCCGTAAGAGGCGGCGTCCAGATCCTCGGCACCCGGGCCGTTGAGGTAGTCCAGGCCGGCGTTCATCATCCGCAGCGCATCGGCGACGCTCATCCTGGCCACCTCCTCCCGGTAATGCCGTGACTGACCGCCTGCCTCTCAATCATCCGCGCCACTCTTGTGGCCTACTATTAGAATAGCACAGGTGTTCTAGATAGCACAACCGCTAGCACCAAGATCTTTTAGCCCGTGCGGGTAGTCAGGCCGCGGGTCCGGCGCCTAGGTAGCGGAGGACGGCCAGGACGCGACGGTGGCCGGTGTCGCCCGGGTGCAGGCCGAGCTTGGTGAAGATCGAGTTGATGTGCTTGCTCACCGCGCTGTCGGTGATGACCAGGGAAGAGGCGATCTCGGTGTTGGAGCGGCCTTCGGCCATGAGCCCCAGGACGTCGCGTTCCCGCTGGGTCAGCGCCGCCAGCGGGTCGGGGCCGCGGCGCACCAGGAGCTGGGCGACGACTTCCGGGTCGAGCGCGGTGCCGCCCGCCGCGACCCTGCGCAGCGCGTCGAGGAACTCTGTCACGTCGGCGACGCGGTCTTTCAGCAGGTAGCCGACGCTGCTGGTGTTAGCGGAGAGGAGGTCGGCGGCGTACCGTTCCTCGACGTACTGCGAGAGCACCAGGATCGCGGTAGCCGGCCACTGTTCGCGGATGACCAGCGCGGCCCTGATGCCCTCGTCGGTGTAGGTGGGCGGCATCCGGACGTCGGCGATCACCACGTCCGGCCGTTCCCGCTCGACGGCCGCGACGAGCGCGGTCCCGTCGCCGGCGGTGGCGGCCACCTCGAACCCGGCTCCTTCCAGCAGCTTCACCAGGCCGGCGAGCAGCAGCACCGAGTCCTCGCCGATCACCACGCGGAGACGGGTAGCGGCGGGGGCGGGGACGGGGCTGGGGGTAGTCATGACGGCTCAGTATTTCACTCCGCGCGCAGCGCCGTGGCGGGACGCGCGCGAGCCGCCCAGCTGGCGGGCAGCAGCGCTCCGAGGACCGCGATGACGAGCGCCGCCAGGGCGAGCACCGCCAGCCGCAGCGGGCCGAACACCTGCGTGAAGCTCGCGGGCACGCCGGTGTGCGCGGTGGCGGCCATGGCGTGCAACGTGGCGGTGTTCAACGCCACCGCGGCGGGCGCGGCGATCGCGCCCGCCAGCACGGCGGGCACGATGATCCAGCACACCACCATGGTGAGCACCTGACCAGGACGCATGCCGAGCGACTTGAAGACTCCCAGGTCGTGTACCCGGTCCCTGGTGGTCATCAGCACCGTGTTGAGCACCCCGAGCCCGGCGGCGATCGCCACCATCAGCGAGAGCAGGCCGATCAGCTCGCTGGCGATCGAATAGAACTGGCCGCCGTCCGGCCCGGTCGCCGCGAACGGCCCCTGGATGCCCAGCGCGTGGTTCACGCTGCTCATGTAGGCGGCGGGACTGGTGCCCGGTCGCAGCCCGACGTCCGTCTGCCAGTAGTTCTGGGCGGTGGCGATGCCGGGAAGGGTCTGCGCGCTGCCGTACAGCCTGGGCTCCCTTGACGGCTCGAACACCTCACCGGTGATCCGTACGGCGACCTGCGCGGTGCCGGTGTTCACCGTCGCGGTGTCGCCCACGGCGAGGCCGCTTGCGTTCAGGAACGCGGTGTTGACCGCCACCTCGCCCGGCGCGCGGTACCAGCGGCCGGTGATCAGGCTGTAGCCGGTCCAGGACGAGTCGCCGCCGAACGCGAACGCCGTGACGTTCTCCGTCACGCCGGCGACCTTCACCCCCGCCTGGTACACGGACACGTCGCGTGCCGTGCCTGGCTGGGCGCGCAGCACCGCGGTCATGGCCGCGAACTGCGCCGCGGTCGGCGACTGGTTCGGGCCGCCGCCGGGGGCGTCCTGCTGGATCTGCACCGGGACCGTGGAGGACTGGTTCTGGGCGGCCTCGGCCCGGTTCAGCGACGAGTGCAGACCGACAGCGAAGATCACCGCGGTGGCGCCGAACGCGACGGCGGCGAGCGTCACCAGGGTGCGGGCCGGCCTGGCGAACGGGGCGGCGAGCCCCAGGCCCACCGGACGCGGCAGCCGCAGCTTGGCGGCGAGCCGGTGCGCGGCGTACCCGCGGCCGGCCCGCGGGGCACGGCCGGCGGCGATCGCCTCGACGGCGGAGAGCCGGCCCGCCCTGATCGCGGGGCCAAGCGCGGCAAGTACGGTCAGCGCGAGCATGCCGAGCGGCGCCGCCACCGAGGCCCACAGCGGGACCTGCTGGCTGCCGACCCCGTAGGCGCCCGCCGACTGGTGCAGCACCGGGATCGCGATGACGTTGCCCGCCACCGCCCCGAGCAGGCACCCGGCCAGCGCCGGCCAGCCCACCCGGCTCAGGTAAACGGTCACCACTTGCGCGGGGGTCAGGCCAATCGACTTGAGCACGCCGATCCGCTGGTACCCGGCGATCACCGCACCGCTGACCACGTTGCCGACGATGAGCACCGCCATCGCCAGGCCGATGAGCGCGAACGCGACCACGAACGGCTCCATGATCGCCCCGTTGCCTTCCGCCTGGGCCTGCGCGGCCAGCCACGAGCTGGCCCCCGCCACCGTCCCGGCGGGCAGCGCCCTGGTCACCGCGGCCACGTCGGCGCGGATCTGCGCGTCGCTGCCCGCGGCGGTGAAGCGGTAGAGCATCTGCAGCGCGGGCGCGGTGCCCGGCGCCCGCAGCGCGGTCATCTCACCAGGGGTGACCCAGCCGTCGGCGGAGCTCGTGATCGAGTTGGCGAAGCCGACGACGGTCAGCGACGGCTTGCCAGGCACTCCGGTCACGGTCAGGGTGCTGCTGCCCAGGTTCAGGCTGCCGATGCCCGGCCCAGGGCCGGAGGTGTTGTCGTTGAGCACCACCTGGCCGGGGCCGTCCGGCCAGTGCCCGGAGGTCAGGACCAGATCGTCGACGGGACCGCCGGGCGCGGCGCGCCCGGCCAGCGTCAGCTGCCCGAACGGCTGGCCGCCGAACTGAGTCTGCACTGTCGCCTCCGCGAACGGGCCGGCCGCCGCGGTGACGCCGGCGACGTGGCTGGTGGCGGCTAGCTCAGCGGCGGTGACGCGCGCCGGGTTCGCGCTGAGCGCCACTTCCGCGCCGTGCTGCGCGGCGAACGCCCGGTCGAAAGGACCGCTGCTGGCCGCGAGCAGCGCGAGGCCGAGCGTCGCCGAGGCGGTGGAGACGAGCAGCACCATGCACAGCACGAACGCCTGCACCTTGTGCCTGAACGGGCCGCCGGAGGCGGTCCTGACCGACCCTCCCCAGCTCATGTCAGCCCCGCTTGTGTCAGCACCGCCGCATTCGAGGGCACGAGGCGCCCGTCGACGAGCTGCAAGGTGCGGGCCGCGTACCGCTGGGCAAGCGCGGGATCGTGGGTGACGAGCACCAGCGTCTGCCCCGCGGCGTTGAGCTCGCGCAGCAGTCGGCCGATCTCCTGGCCGGTGGCCGTGTCGAGCGCCCCCGTCGGCTCGTCCGCCAGCAGCAGCTCCGGCGAGTTCACCAGCGCCCTGGCGATCGCCACCCGCTGGCGCTGGCCGCCGGACAGCCGCGCCGGGTAGTCGTCGCGGTGGTCCTGGATGCCCAGCCGCTCGAGCAGTTCGTCCGCCCGCGCCCTGGCCGCGCGCCGGGACGCCCCGGCGAGCTGCGCGGGCAGCAGCACGTTGTCCGCCACGGTGAGGTCGTCGAGCAGGTTGAAGAACTGGAAGATGATCCCCACGTGCCGGGCGCGGAACTTGGCGAGCGCGGTCTCTCCCAGCGTGTCGATCCGCAGCCCGGCCACGGTGACCGCGCCCGACGTCGGCTTGTCGAGCCCGGCGACAAGGTTGAGCAGCGTGGACTTCCCGCTGCCCGACGGTCCCATGACGGCCGCCACTTCCCCGGCCGTCACGGTCAGGCTGACGTCCGCGAGCGCGGCCGGCGTCCCCGCCTGGTAGATCTTGGTCACCTCGTCGAACCGGATCACATCGTCCGCAATGTGCTGTCGCATCGGGTCTTCCTCCCCGGATAGATGCTGGCGGTCGCTACGATGGCACCCCCGCGCGATCGCGCGCAGTAGCCGGCGCATCCGAATCCAGGTGCAGCCAGCTCCACCCCAGAACGTGAACTCCGGTAGATAGGCACACCCCCCGTACGGCGAATACCGTGGTCCTATGACCACCGTGATGCCGCAGCAGGCGGCGCCCGCCCGGCACTACCGCCGGGTGCCGTGGTCGCCGCGCGCCTGGAGCCAGGCGCTGTACCTGGCCGGCGGGATACCGGCGCAGCTCGCCGGGCCGCTCGTCCTCTTCGCGCTGCTCCGCTGGCCCGGCCGTTTCGACTTCTGGTCCGGGCCGCTGTTGGTGCTGTGGCTGCTAGTAGCGGCCGTCGCGCTGCTGCTCGTTCAGGTGTTCACCCGGATTCAGCGGCATCGGCTCCGGGTCACCGCCGGGATCGACATACCCCCGCAGCCGCTACAGCCGAGCTGGCGCACCCTCGACGGCATCAAGACGACGCTCCGCTCGCAGGCGTACTGGCGGCAGGCCGGCTACCACTACCTGGCAGGCCCCGCGCTCGCCGTGTCGGCGATCGTCGCCATCGGCGTCTGGCTGGCCGGCGTCCTGTTCACCTTCGAGTACGTGTACGTGTGGGCCCTGTCCCCAGAGGGCGCTTTGCGCCGTGGCACGGGCGGCGCCACGACCAGCAGCCCGCTGCCGCTCGTTTTCGGGACGATCCCGGCGGACGTCGCGCTGACGGCCGCCGGCGTCGCGGGCCTGCTGGTGGCCCCGTTCCTCAGCTCGGCCGTCGCCTCGCTCGACGGGCGGGTCGCCAGGTCACTGCTCGGGCCGAGCCGCGCCGAGGAACTGCAGCACCGGGTGGAGCACCTGACCGAGACACGGGCGGGCGTCGTCGACGCCGCCGACGCCGAGCGCCGCCGGCTGGAGCGGGACCTGCACGACGGCACCCAGCAGCGGCTCGTCTCGCTGGCGATGAACCTGGGCATGGCCAGGGCCCAGGCCAGCAGCGCAGAAGAGGCGCAGCAGGCCATCGCGGAAGCGCACGAGGAGGCCAAGGCCGCGCTCGCGGAGCTGCGGGACCTGATCCGCGGGCTGCACCCGGCTGTGCTCGAGGACCGGGGCCTGGACGCCGCACTGTCCGGCGTGGCGGCGCGGATGCCGATCCCGGTCCGGCTGACCGTGGAGGGCCTGGCCCGCCGCCCCTCACCGGTGATCGAGGCGGTCGCCTACTTCGTGGTGTCCGAGGGACTGGCCAACATCGCCAAGCATGCCCAGGCGTCTCAGGCGGAGGTGTTCGTGCAACGCAGCGGAGACCGGCTGCACGTCATCGTCACCGACGACGGCGTGGGCGGCGCCGACCCGGCCCGCGGCACCGGCCTGGCGGGCCTGGCCAGGCGCGCCCAGTCGGTGGACGGGACCTTCGAGGTCGTCAGCCCGCCCGGCGGGCCGACCGTGCTTTCTGTGGACCTGCCATGCGTCAGGTAACCGCCCCGCCCAGCACCCGAGGCACCAGCGCCCGGGGCAATGGCCGCTGGATCTGGGGCGTCAGCGGCCTGGTCACCCTCGTGGCGCTCGCCGTGCCAGGCGCGCGCCTCATCCTGAATGCCGGGATGCCCACCGCGCAGGGCAACGTGTTCGCCGTCCCGACCAGCACGGTCACCATCCCCCAGCCGGTCACCAGCCTGAGCGTGCAGAGTTACGGCGCGCCGATCCAGATCACGACGGGGTCGGGGCCCTACGTCACGGTCGCCGAGGCGGTCTCCTTCTCGGGAGACACCCCGCCCACCGTGACCGCGCAGGTAACCGGAGGGCAGCTGACCCTCGCGGCCCCCGAGTGCGCACAGTCGGACTGCAGCGTCGGCTTCACCGTGACCCTGCCCACGCGCGTTCCGGTCACCGCCGCGAGCTCCGGAGGCGACATCATCATCTCCGGCGCCGCCGGGGCCAGCCTGGACTCGGGCGGCGGCGCGGTGCGGGCCACGGGCATCACCGGATCCCTCGGCGTCACCAGCGAGGGCGGCCCGGTGCTGCTCAACGGCGTCGCCGGGGCGAATGTCGACTCCGGCGGCGGCCTGGTGCAGGCCGCCGGGATCTACGGGCAGTTCACCGTCAGCTCCGAGGGCAATCCTGTGACGATCAACGGCCTTACCGGGGCGCTGCATGCCGACACCGGTGGTGGCAACCTGATCGCGGAGGGGATCAGCGCGCCGACGGCGGCCGTCACCACCGAGGGCGGCGACGCGCGGCTCGGATTCGCCACGGCACCGAACAGCGTGCAGGTCGACACCGGAGGCGGTGCCGCCGACCTGTCCGTGCCCGGCGGCCCGTACGCGCTGACCGCCGATGACGGCGGCGGCGGTCCCGAGCTGATCTCGATCGCCACGAACCCGGCCGCGACCCGCTCGATCAACGTCAGCACCAACGGCGGCGCGCTGCGCATCAGTGCGGGGGCGGTCAGCAGCGGCAAGGCGCCCGGCGGCAAGGCGGTCGGCACAGGGCCGCAGAAGCCGCCGGTCCCGCCCAAGCCGGGGACCCCGCCGGAGTCGGTGACCCCGCCGAAGCCCTAGCCGGGGCGGGACGCGATCGCGCGCAGGTCGGCGGCGGCGCCGGTGAGCTGCCTGCCGTCGGGCCATACCGCGAGCAGCCGCCTGGTCAGGTCGAGTCCCCGCACCGGAACCGCGCGCAGCGTGCCGGTCGCCAGCTCCTGGGTCACCGCGAGCGAGCTGAGCACGGCAGGGCCGATGCCCGCGGCGACCGCCGCCTTGATCGCGGTCGTCGACGACAGCTCGGCGACCGGCGGGACGCGCTCGAGGCCGGCCTGCGCGCCCAGCGCCTCCTCCAGGTAGCGCCGCGTCCCCGAGCCCGGCTCGCGGGCCACCAGCGGCGCGGCAGCCAGTTCCGCGGCGGTGATGCCCGACCGCCGGCGGGCCCACGGGTGGCCGGGCGCCACCACGACGGTGAGCGTGTCGGACCCGGCTCGCCTGGCCGCGAGTCCCGGCGGCAGGTCGGGACCCTCCACGAAGCCGATGTCCGCCGCGCCGCCGAGGACCGCCGCCGCCACGTCGGCGGAATTGCCCGCAGCCAGCGTGACCGCGGTTTCCTGGTGGCGGCCGCGCAGCGCCGTCAGCCAGCCGGGCAGCAGGTACTCGGCGACGGTCATCGACGCGGCGACGCGCAGCATCGCGTCGCTGCGCTGCCGCAGCGAGGTGATCCCCGCGTCGAGCGCGGCCGCGGCGTCGACCGCCGCCTGCGCCCAGCCGGCGACCAGCTCGCCGTGCGAGGTCAGCCGCGAGCCGTGCGGGGACCGCTCGATCAGCGCCACGCCCAGCCGGCGCTCGAGCCGCCGGATGCGGGTGCTGGCGGCGGGCTGGGAGATCCCGTGCTCCCGCGCCGCGAGTCCGAGGCTGCCCAGCCGGGCGACGGAGAGCAGCAGGTCGAACGGCATCAGGTCGCTCACCCGCTCATTGAGAGTCATAACGTCAGGTTATGGCTCCATGCCCGATCCGTGTCTACCCGGCGGGGCGGATCCCGGTGATGCTCGATGTCATGATCGATCAGCTCGCGCCCGCCACCGCCGAGGACAAGGACGAGCGGTTGCGGAGAGAGCCGCGCCCGTTCGGGATAAAGGAAGAGAAGCACCGGCTGGGAGACGTCATTCGCGGCGTGGCACCGAACTGGTTCGCGGCCGTCATGGGCACCGGGATCGTGGCGATCGCGGCGGCGACGCTGCCGCTGCGCGTCCCCGGGCTGCGGTCGTTCGCGCTGGCGGTGTGGGCGCTGGCCGCCGTGCTGCTCGTCGTGTTCACCGGCGCGCTCGCGGCGCAGTGGATCTGGCATAGAGAGCGGGCGCTCGCGCACGCGGCCAACCCGGTGATGGCGCAGTACTGGGGGGCGCCGGCGATGGCGCTGATGACCGTCGGCGGCGGGACGCTGCTGGTCGGCAGGGACTGGCTGGGGCTCAGCGCGGCGGTGCACACCGACTGGGCGCTGTGGGGGCTGGGGACCGCGCTCGGGCTGGTCACCGCCTGCTGGATCCCGTACCTGATGATGACGCGGCATGAGATCGCTTCCGACGGCGCGTTCGGCGGCTGGCTGATGCCGGTCGTCCCGCCGATGGTGTCCGCGGCGAACGGGGCGCTGCTCGTGCCGTACGCCGCGGCCGGGCAGGCGCGACTGACGCTGCTGGCGGGGTGCTACGCGATGTTCGGCATCAGCTTGTTCGCGTCGATGATCATCATTCCGCTGGTGTGGTCGCGGCTGGTCACCTACAAGACGCTGCCCGCCGTCATGGTGCCCACGTGCTGGATCGTGCTCGGGCCGCTCGGGCAGTCGATCACCGCGGCAGGGAACCTGGCGAAGGTCGCCGGGCTGTCGCTGCACGCGCCGTACCCGGCGGGCGCTGACGTGTTCGCGCTGCTGTACGGGCTGCCGACGTGGGGGTTCGCGATGCTGTGGCTGGCGATCGCGGCGGCGCTGACGGCGCGGGCGGTGCGCCACGGGATGCCGTTCGGGCCGACCTGGTGGAGCTTCACGTTCCCGGTCGGGACCGTCGTGACCGGGACGATCTCACTCGCCGCCCGCACCGGCTCCGAGGTGCTGCGCGGGGCGAGCCTCGTGCTGTTCGCGCTGCTAGCCGTGGCGTGGTTCGTGGTGCTGGCGCGGACGGCTGCCAGAAGTGTCCGTGGGAACGCTGGACTACCCCCCAGA
>DATBBI010000233.1:0-6172 GCA_036271115.1 Trebonia sp. | reverse complement strand
GCGGTCCACCAAGGACGTCGCGAAACGCTGCGGCGCAGGTGACGTCTGCGGACGTTGCCGGCACACGATTCGCGCCATGCTGGCGGCGCGACCGGGTGATCAGCCCAGGCACAAGCCAATGCTGCGGCGCTGGGGAAGAGGCTGAAAAGTGAACTCCTGGCCGGACAGATGGGCCACCTACGGTAAGCGGCATGACCGAGCGTTCCCAGACCGCAGCGATCATCGCGGGCACAGCTGGGCGCCTGCACTGCGGCCCTGTTAAGCCGCAGGCGCCGGGGATCCGGGTCGGCGGTCACCTGCCCGCATCCACGACCGGGCAGGGTGGCTCTGTGACAAGCTGGCCGTAGCAGCCCCGAACGGGCCACGCGTGGTCAAAGGAGACGTTATGAGCGTGTACAGGGTGACCGAGATCATCGGGACAAGCAGCACTTCATGGGAAGACGCCGCAGCGGAAGCGATCAGGACTGCCGCCGGGACGCTTCGCGATCTGCGGGTGGCCGAGGTCGTCAAGCAGGACATTCACCTGGACGAGGGCGGGGCGATCACCTATCGCACCAAGCTCCAGCTCTCTTTCAAGTACGAACCCGACCGCTGATCGCAGGTCAGCTGCTCCTTGCGTCGGCGGGTTGAGTGCGCTGGCTTTCGGGACCAATCCTGCTGCCACGCCTGAATGGCCCCCGCGCACGCATCGTAAACACCAGGAACACGTGCACGATCTGCGGCATAGAACGTTTCGGCGGAAGCGGCTTGTACAGAGTTCCACAAGCTGCTTCCGCCGAAACATCGTGGGGCGCTGGTGTTCAGGCGATCACAACCAAGATTGACCATACGCGGTGCCGAGTGAGTTGTTGTGGTAAACGCGAGCCAAGTCAGCCAACTGACAGGCCCGCTCCCTTGTCATGACTCTGCGAGCGGAGTTGATAGCCGAGCGAGTGGCGGTCCTGCGCCGTGCCGACCGGATCCCGGAGATCTGCTGACTGGCGCCACATGCCGAGCAGGGAGCCGCCGTCGCTCACAGCAAGGCCCATGCCCTCCGCGGCTCTGGCGACCACGCTCACGTCCTGGCCCATCGTCAGGCGCCCATGCTCAGGCCGCCGTCCACGGTCACCACCGAGCCGGTGACGTAGCTGGCCTCGTCGGACAGCAGGAACCGGACGGCGGCGGCCAGTTCCCGCGGGTTGCCGCGGCGACCGAGCGGGATCATCGCGCGGATCGCCTCCTGCGCCTCCGGGCGCATCGAGGCTGTCATCTCGGTCTCGAACACCCCCGGCACCACCAGGTTGACCGTGATGCCCTTGCGGGCCACCGCCCGGGCCAGCGACCGGGTCAGCCCGAGCAGGCCCGCCTTGGCCGCTCCGTACCCGGCCTCGATCGGGTTGCCCATCGCCGCGGTCACCGAGCCTACGTTCACGATCCGGCCGAAACCCTGCGCGGTCATCGGCGCCAGCACAGCCTGGGCCAGGTAGAACGGCGCGGACAGGTTCACCCGCAGCGCCGCGTCCCACTCGCCGGGCGTCATCGCCGCGACCTTGTTCTCGATCAGCAGCCCGGCGTTGCTGACCAGGTAGTCCACCCGCCCGCGGTCCGCCACAAGGCCGGCCACGAGCGTCCGGCAGAAGTCCAGGTCGCCCACGTCGCCCTGGTGCACGCTTACCGAGCCGCCCGCCGCGGTGAGCCGGCCGGCTAGTTCCCTGGCGGCGTCGTGGTTCCCCGCGTACACCGCGGCCACGTGCGTGCCGTCGGCCGCGAGCAGCTCGCTGATCGCGGCCCCGATGCCGCGGGTCCCGCCGGTGACGATCGCTACGCGTTCTGTCATGTCAGTTGTGCTCCTAGCAGCGCGCGCACCTCGGCCGCGCCCTCGATTGCCGCCTGCTCGCTGTCCGCCACCGGGATCAGGTTGAACGACCGGCAGCCCGCCTCGGCATACGGTCGCAGGCTCTCGGCTATCTGCCCGGCTGTCCCGCAGGGACTGTATTTTTCAAATTTTCCGAACGGAACGTGGTAAAACCCCTCCATCACCGCGCTCAGCCTGTCCCGGGCGGCGCCCGGGGAGGTGCCGAGCCCGCACCACACGTGCACGCCGTGCTGCCAGGTCAGGACGTCCCGGCCGTTGTCCGCCGCGTACTTGGCGATCAGCGCCGTGGCGCTTGCGTACCGGGCGGGGGAGACCCACAGGCCTAGCCAGCCGTCGCCGTATCGCGCGACCCGGCGCAGCGCCGCGTCCGAGCGGCCGCCGATCACGACCGGCACGGGCGGCCGCGGCGCGGGCAGAATCCGAACCCGGTCCAGGCGGAAGAAGTCGCCGTCCACCGTGACCTCCGCGCCGGCGAGCAGCGGCCGCAGCACCGCGAGCGCCTCGTCCATCCGGCGCCCGCGGGTCGCCGGGTCGACGCCGCAAGCGCGCAGCTCCGCCGGGTCCTCGCCGCCCAGGCCCACGCCGAAGACCAGCCGCCCGGGAGCGAGCCCGGCGAGCGTCGCCACCTGGCGCGCAACCGGGACCGGATGCCGCAACGGCAGCAGGTAGACCGCCGTCTGAACGGTCAGCCGCGGCGCGGTGACGGCCAGCGCGGTGGCGGTGAGCAGCCCGTCGAACCCGTGGCCGCCCCGGAAGGTGACGTGGTCGCCGGTGAACAGCCGGTCGATCCCGGCCGCCTCCGCCCGCGCCGCGTAGTCGCGCAGCTCCGCGGCGCCGCCGGTCAGCTCGTGGGGCGCCCGCAGGCCCACGGTGATGGGGTCATGGGGAGACGCCACCGTACGTTCGGGATATCTGTGCTCCGCCACCAAGCCTCCTGACGCTCATGCACCGGCGCTTCCGCAAGCAGACTTCTTAGTGTTATTATTTAGCTGTTTTGCTATCTTGTCACCTAGGAGGGCTCGATGAGCGATCTGCTGGTCCGCGGCGGTCTCGTGGTGGACGGCACGGGCGGACCGGCCCGCGCCGCTGACGTGCGGGTGCGCGGCGGCAGGATCGCGGAGATCGGGCCGGGCCTGCGCCCCGACGGCGAGCAGGTGCTCGACGCCGGCGGCGGCTACGTCACGCCCGGGTTCATCGACATCCACACGCACTTCGACCCCGCGGTGTTCTGGGACCCGATGTGCGACCCGATGCCGCAGCACGGCGTGACGACCGTGCTGGCCGGGAACTGCTCGCTGTCCCTGGCCCCGGTGCGCCCCGGGCAGCACGGCGGCGTGCAGGAGCTGCTGTGCTACATCGAGGACCTGCCAGCCGAGTCGCTGGACGCGTCGCTGCCGTGGAACTGGGAGAGCTACGGCGACTACCTCGCGGCGGTCGACAAGCTCGGCGGCCTCGGCGTCAACCTG
This sequence comes from Trebonia sp., assembly GCA_036271115.1. Lineage (GTDB taxonomy): Bacteria > Actinomycetota > Actinomycetes > Streptosporangiales > Streptosporangiaceae > Trebonia. Next base: position 2,851 of record DATBBI010000233.1, on the reverse strand, counting down.
GCCGGAATGGTCGGGCACAACATGCTCCGCATGTACGTGATGGGGGACGAGGCCTGGGAACGCCCGGCGACCGAGGACGAGCGGCGGCAGATCGCCGCGCTGCTCGACGAGTCGCTGACCGCGGGCGCGGCGGCCATGTCCACGTCGCTTGGCTTCGACGAGGACAGGAACAAGCGGCCGGTGCCCAGCCGCCATGCCGACGACGCGGAGCTCGCCGCACTCCTCGACGTGCTCGCGCGGCACGGCAAGTTCATCCAGTTCATCCCGGACCCCGCAGGCAAGCAGATGCGCAAGGACCTGGAGCGGATGGCCGCGCTGACCGGCCCGCGTGGCGTGGTGAGCACCTGGATCAACGTGTTCTACAACCAGGACCACCCGGACTGGGCGCGGCGCATGCTGGACTTCGCCGGGGAACTGCGGGCCCAGGGGATGCGGAACTATCCACAGGTCAGCCCCCGCACCCTCGACATCCACGTGAACTGGGACGGCGGCATGTCCTGGTTCATGCTGGCGAACAGCTGGCACAAGATGGTGCAGGCGCCGCGGCCTGAGAAGGAGCCGATGCTGCGCGACCCCGCGTGGCGCGCGCTGGCCCGGGAGGAATGGGACCAGGTGCCGCGGACCATGATCCCGCACAAGTACCCTGGCCGCATCCGGCTGGTCGAGGTCACCCGGCCGGAGAACGAGTGCTGGGTGGGCGCGACGCTGGCCGACCTCATCGCGGCTCGCGGCGGCCATCCGTCCGACGTGCTCGCCGACTGGCTGCTGGAGAACGACGTTAATGCCGGAATCGTCGGCGTGGGGGTGGGGAACTCCGATCCTGCTGGGGTGGCCGAGACGCTGACCCATCCGGCGTCCATCGTGGCCAACAGCGACGCGGGCGCGCACCTGCAGATGATGTGCGCCACCGGTGACACAACACTGCTGCTGACCCGGCACGTCCGCGACCGCGGCGACCTCACCGTCGAGCAGGCCGTGCACAAGATGACCGGGCAGCTGGCCGGGCTGTTCGGGTTCGCCGGCCGGGGCGTGCTCGCCGAGGGGGCGGCGGGCGACCTGGTGGTCTTCAACCTGGACGCGCTGGACTGGGCGACCGACGTCTTCGTAGCCGACCTGCCCGCGGGCGCGCGGCGGCTGCGGCGGCCCGCAGGCGGCTACCGCTACACGGTTGTGGACGGTACCGTCGTGCAGGCAGACGGCGAACTGACCGGCGCCCGGCCGGGCACAGTGCTGCGTCCCGGCAGCTAGGGCCCGCGTGTGCCGTCGTGATTGAGGCTGGCGGTGGCGTCTTGCTGGGCGAGCCACTCCTGGTGGCGGGCGAAATGACCGTAGTCGCGCGCCACCATCACCGCTTCCCCGCGCGCGAGCACCGCGCCGGTGCTCGCGAGAACCATCTCGCCCGCCACGTACCAGCGGTGGCCCTCCTGCCGCTCGAGCCAGGCGCGGGCGTGCAGCGGGCGCCCGACGGGCACCGGCTTGACGTAGGTGACCGTCAGCTGGCCGGTGACCGCGAGCTGGCCGTGCAGCAGGGGCAGGTGCCCGAGCAGCTCGTCGAATGCCCCCGCGGTCCAGCCGCCGTGCGCCACCTCGGGGCCGCCCTCGTTCTCGGGCCCGCAGACCAGCTCCGTGTGCACCGAGCCGTCCGGCTGGAGTTCCTCACGGCCCAGTCCGAGTCGGCAGGCGCCGAGGCGCCGGCACGCGCCGCAGAGCGCGACAGGAGAGTCGGGGCGCGGTGGCTGCTGGAAGTCCGACCCGGCCCAGGAGGAAGAGGTCATGTCAGCCCACGAGCCTCGCGTGCGCGTACCCGGACATCACTTCCTTACCCTCGGCGTTCACCGTGGACAGCGAGAACTCCGCGGTAGGGCCGTCGTCCCCGGCGGTGATGGCCGCCACCGTGGCGCGGACGGTCAGCGTGTCGCCCGGCCAGACCTGCGCGGTGAACCGGACGCCGAACCGCAGTAGGTTCTCGGTGCCGGCCAGGGCGGTGACCGCCTGTCCGGTTAGGCCCATGGTTAGCATTCCGTGCGCGAACACCGACGGGTAGTCGGCGATCTTCGTCGTGTAGACCTCGTCGGTATGCACCGGGTTGTAATCCCCCGACGCCCCGGCGTACTGCACGATCTGGGTGCGCTTGAGGTCTTCGACGACGACGGTCTCGAACGTCTGGCCGACCGTCAGCTCGTCGGCCCGCAATGCCGTCATGATTCCTCCCGCTGGACGCTGAGGCTGCGGGCAGTCACCACGAGTTCGCCGGCCTCGTCGCGGAACTCCGTGATCTGTTCGCGGAACAGCAGCCGCCCGGACCGCCCTTGCTTCTCCCACTCCTCGCCCGGCCTGGTGACGGAGGACAGCACGTCGCCGACCCGGACCGGACGGTGGTAGATGAAATGCTGCTCGGCGTGCAGGCCGCCGGCGCCCTCCTTGACCAGCCCGGCGTCGCCGCCCGAGCCATGCCAGGCCACGCCGGGCCGCGGCCGCAGCGGGTAGTCGGGGTCGAACTGCGCGGCGGCGTTGGTGAACGTGGGCGGCGCGGGATCGCCGGGTGCGGGCAGCCCGCCCTCCGGGTCCGCCGCGCCCAGCGACCTGGCGAACATCAGTACGTGCCCGGCCTCCACCGGGAACCGTCGTGCGGCCACGGTCAGGCGCTCCGCTGCGTGCCGACGACGGACACGAACGACACGCACTCGCCGGGGCCGCCGCCGAGGTTGTGGGTGAGCGCGAGCGAGCGTCCGCCGCCGACCGTGCCCAGTTTCCGCCGCTCCGGCGCCTCGCCGCGCAGCTGCAGCCAGGCCTCGAACATCATCCGCAGGCCGGACGCGCCGATCGGGTGGCCGAACGCCTTCAGGCCGCC
>DATBBI010000232.1:0-2422 GCA_036271115.1 Trebonia sp. | reverse complement strand
GGCGCCCGCGACGTCGATGAAGCAGCCCTCGCCGGTGCGGAGCTTGCGGACCAGGCCCGCCATGATGTGGTAGGCGCCGTAGATGCCGGCGTCGGCCGTGCCTTCGCCCGCGCTGCTCATGCTGCCCATCGACTGCGCGGTGGTGGCGGGCCGCGTCAGGCCGTCCTCGCCCATCTCCATCGGCGTGCACGCTGCCAGCGCGTTCATCATCTGCCCGTGCGTCGGGACGTTGCCGTAGGCGCCGCCGTGGCCGAAGCCGCTGACCTGGCAGAACACGATGTCCGGCTTGCGCTTGCGCTGCTCCGCGTACCCCACCCCGAGCCGGTCGAGCGCGTCGCCGGCGTTGCCGTCAAGGAAGACGTCCGCGGTCGTGAGCAGCCGCCAGAAGATCTCCTTTCCCGCGGCTGTGCGGAGGTCCAGCGTCACGCTGCGCTTGTTCTTGTTGACCTGCACGTGCGCGGGGCTGTGGTGCGGCGTGATCTGGCCAAGGAAGTCACGCAGGTAGTCACCCTGGAACGGGCTCTCTATCTTGATAACATCGGCGCCCAGGTCGCCGAGCAGCGTCCCCACGTGGTCGCCATTGAACAGCGTCGCCGACTCCAGAACGCGGATGCCTTCCAGCTGCTTCAGCACTGGCTGCCCCTTGCCGGGCGGCGGCAGTGGACTCGGTGCCGACGCCTGTTGACCCGGATTCCGGCCAGTGGCCCGCTCACCGGCGCGCCAGCGAGGTAAGCGTCATCTGTGCACACCTATACATATAATTAATTTATCTATTATGCTGGTTGGTGGCAAGGGCGGCCCTGACGACACCGGGCAGCGCGCGGCTCCAGAATTACGGGAGGATCATGGGCGGCCAGCGGATGCCAGCGGCGATGGGGGCCGCCGCGCAGGACGAGATCGAGGCCCTGCGGCGCGGGCTCGGTCGCGACGGGATCCCTATCCCGGCCTATGAGATCCTCGGCATCGACATGCGCAGCGTCGAGGCCGGCACCGCGGTCGTCAGGGTGCCGGCGTCGCCGTACCTGACCGCGCCGGACGGCGGCCTGCTCCCTGGCACCTTCGCGGTGCTGGCGGACGCCTGCTGCGGCGCCGCGATCGTGTCCGCCATGGCCGGCGGGGGAGCAACCTTGACGGCGCAGCTGCGCGTCGAGTTCATCCGGCCGCTGCCGGCCGGCCATGCCTGGATCGAGGGACGGGCCGAGGCCGACGCGGTCGACGATGAGACGGGACTGGCCCGGGCCGAGATCGTGGACGAGACCGACCAGTTGCTCGGCGTGGCCTCGATGCGCATCATGCGGACATCCATGCAGAAGGTCCCGCCTGAGACCCTCACTCCCGCCACACCCGCCCGGTCCGGCGCTCGCGAGAACCCGGTTGACCGCCCGGCCGAGCGCCCGCTCGACGGTCTCGCCGGCGTGGCGAGCCGGGTCGCGGACTCCGGACAGTCGGCGTGGCGGTTCCGCCCCCCGCCCGCCGCGGCGAACAGCTACGGGATGACGCACGGGGGAGTGCTCGGCCTGATCGCTCACGAGGTGGCCAGTGACGCGATACGCTCGGCGACCGGTCCTGGGGAGGAGTCGCTGCCGCTGGACCTCGTGCTCAACTTCTACCGCGGGGTTCCGGTGTCGGCGGGCCACGCCGCGGCCACCGCCCGCGTGACGCACCGCGGCCGCCGGTTCGTCGTGGCCGAGGGGGAAGTGATCGGCCCGGACGGCCGGCGCGCGCTGCGCCTGTCCGTCGGGGCGCAGATCCGCACCGTGCCCGGGGCCTGAACCGCGCCCCGGCCGCGACCGCTGACCGTCAGCCCGTGTGCTAGCATCAGAAACAGTTGATTAATTATGCTTAATACCTGAAGATCGTGCCAGGTCCCGGACGAAGCATCCGCACGGGCCGCGCACCGAGTGAAGGAGATCAAATGGCCGAGGGATTGTGCACCGGACGCGTCGTGGTCATCACCGGCGCGGGTAACGGCATCGGCCGGGCGCACGCGCTGGCGTTCGCCGAGCAGGGCGCCAAGGTCGTGGTCAACGACCTCGGCGGTTCCCGGGACGGCACGGGCTCGTCGGCCGGCCCGGCCCAGGCGGTCGCGGACGAGATCACCGCGGCCGGCGGCGAAGCGGCGGCGAACACCGACGACATCTCCTCCTGGGCAGGCGCGGAGCGGCTGATCCGGCAGGCGGTCGACACGTTCGGCGGCCTCGACGTGGTGGTGAACAACGCGGGCATCCTGCGCGACCGGATGATCGTCACGATGACCGAACAGGACTGGGACGCGGTCATTGCCGTGCACCTCAAGGGCACGTTCGCGGTGCTGCACCACGCCGCGGCGTACTGGCGGCAGCGGTCCAAGGAGGGACACGCCAACGACGCGCGGGTCATCAACACGACGTCGTCGTCCGGCCTGTTCGCCAATGCCGGGCAG
>DATBBI010000231.1:0-2316 GCA_036271115.1 Trebonia sp. | reverse complement strand
TAGGTGACCTCCGAGGTTTCCGCGTTGATGACCGCGTTGAGCTGCGGGTGCACCTTGAGCGCCTCGACGGTGGCCTGCGCGAAGAACGGCAGGAACGTCAGCTTGACGCCCTCGCGCGCCTCGAAGTCGCGCTTGGCGCGCTCGCGCAGCCGGGCGATCTTCGTGACGTCCGCCTCCACCACGGTGGTGAGCTGCGCGGAGACCTGCAGCGACTCCACCATCCGCTTGGCGATGACCTGGCGGGGCCTGGACATCCGCTGGGTGGTGCCGCGCAGCGCGGAGGCGGCGACCGCGGGTCGGCTCGGTGCCGCGGGCGCCCCGGGCACGCCAGGCGCGGCGGCTGGCACGGACGGCGCCGCGGCCTGAGCGGCCGCCGTCTCCGCGGCGGCTGCTTCCGCGGCACGCTGCTGGCGGGCGGCCTCGAGCACGTCCTGCTTACGGACGCGGCCGCCAACGCCGGTGCCGGTGACCGACTCCAGCGGAACCGAGTGCTCGGCGGCGAGCTTGCGCACCAGCGGCGTGACGTAGAGGGACTCGCCCGACGGCAGCGGGGTGGGCTCGGGGTAGCTGCCCGCCGGCTCAGGCTCGGCCTCGGCTGTCTCGGCCGGCGCCGCCTGGGCGGCGGGCGCGGCCGGCGCGGGGGGCGCGGGCTCGTAGGCCGGCGCGGTCCACGCCTGGGTGGCGGCGGGCGCCAGGCCGTTCACCGGCGCGGCGACCTGGGCCCGCGCGACGGCGGGCTCCGGCTCGGGCTCGGGCTCGGGCTCCGGCTCCGGCTCCGGCGCCTCCTGCGCCGGCGGTCCGGCCTCCTCGGCGGCGGACACCGGCTCGTACGGCTGCGTGGGCGCGGCGGGCGCCGCCTCCTCGGCCGGCGCGGCCGCGGGAGCATCGCCCCCGCCGGCCTCCGCGCTGGCGTCCTCGATCACCGCGAGCTCGGCCCCGACGGCGACGGTCTCGTCCTCGTCGACCACGATGCCCCGCAGCACGCCGGTGGCGGGCGACGGGATCTCGGTGTCCACCTTGTCGGTCGAGACCTCGAGCAGCGGCTCGTCTGCCGTGACGTGCTCGCCTTCCTTCTTCAGCCAGCGCGTTACAGTGCCCTCGGTGACGCTCTCGCCGAGCTGAGGCATGGTTACGGAGACCGACATGGTAGAGCGCGCTCCTTAGGCGTGGAAATGCAGTGGCTTGCCGGCGAGGGCAAGGTGCGCCTCGCCAATGATCTCGGACTGGGTGGGGTGCGGGTGGATCAGCGCGGCGACGTCGGCGGGCTCCGCATCCCAGTTGTAGATGAGCTGGCCCTCGGCGATCAGCTCGCCGACCCGGCTGCCGACCAGGTGGATGCCGAGCACCCGGCCCGGCTGGCCGTCGGGGTGTGACGGCGCCTCGGCGATGACCTTCGCCTGACCCTGCGTCTGCAGGATGACGCTCCTGCCGTTGCCGCCGAGCGGGTAGTTCACCTCGGTCACCGGGATGCCGCGCTGCGCGGCCTGGGCCGACGTGATGCCGACCGAGGCGACCTCGGGGTCGCTGTAGGTGATCCGCGGCACGCCGTCGTAGTCGATCGGCCGGACATCGAGCCCGGCGACCCGCTCGGCGACACTGATGCCCTCCGCGAACCCGACGTGCGCGAGCTGCGGGGTGGCGATCAGGTCGCCGACCGCGGAGATCGTCGGCACCGAGGTCCGGCACAGCGGGTCCACGTCGACGTAGCCGCGCGTCATGGCCACGCCGTTCTCCTCGTAGCCCAGGTCCGCGGAGACCGGTCCGCGGCCGACGGCGACGAGCAGGACCTCGGCGGACGCCGACTTGCCGTTATCCAGCGTCACGGACACGCCGTCGTCGGTGTGGGAGACCGACTGGAACGGCTCGCCGAGCTGGAACCCGATGCCCCGGCGGCGGAACGCCCGCTGCAGCACCTTCGCGCTGGCCTCATCCTCGAGCGGGAGGAGCTGCGGGAGCATCTCGACGATCATCACGTCGGCGCCGAACGAGCGCCAGACCGACGCGAACTCCACCCCGATCACGCCGCCGCCGAGGATGATCGCGGACTTGGGCACGCGGTCGAGCTGCAGCGCGTCGTCGGAGGAGATGATCCGGTCGCCGTCGAGCGTCAGGCCGGGCAGCGACTTGGGCACGGAGCCGGTGGCCAGCACGATGTGGTCGCCGGTGTAGACCGCGTCCCCGACCGACACCGACGTCGGCGAGAGCAGCCGCCCGTCGCCGATGATCGTGTCGATCTTCCGGCTCGCGATCGTGGACTGCAGGCCCTTCCACAGCCGGTCGACGACCGACTGCTGGTAGGACAGCACAGCGGGCATG
>DATBBI010000230.1:0-9112 GCA_036271115.1 Trebonia sp. | reverse complement strand
CGGTCGCCCGGCTGGCCGGCGTCGCCGAGGAGGTCACGGCGACCGGAGACCCGGGTCGCCGGGTGCGAGTGGAACGCCAGGACGAGCTCGGCAGGCTCGCCGCGTCGTTCAACAGCATGCTGAGCGCGCTGCAGCGGTCGCGGGCCGCGCAGCGGCGGCTGGTCAGCGACGCCAGCCACGAACTGCGCACCCCGCTGGCCAGCCTGCGCGTCAACGTCGAGCTGCTCGCCGACGACCCGGGCATGCCGCCCGCGGAGCGGCAGGAGGTGCTCAACCGGGTGGTCGACCAGGTCGCCGAGCTGAGCACGCTCGTGGCCGGCGTCACCGAGCTGGCCAGGGGCGAGACGCCGGCGGCCGGCGGGGAGGCGTGGGGGCCGGTCCGGCTCGACGAGGTGGCCGCGACCGCCGTGGAGGCGGCGCGGCGGGACTGGCCGAAGACCGAGTTCAGCGCGGAGCTGGATAGCTGCGTCGTGGAGGGCAGCGCCGACCGGCTGCGGGTGGCGATCAGGAACCTGCTGGACAACGCGGCGAAGTTCGGCCCGCCTGAGGGGCCGGTGGACGTGCGGCTGGCGGGCGGGTCGCTGACGGTGCGGGACCACGGGCCCGGCATCAGCCCCGATGACGCGCCGCACGTGTTCGACCGGTTCTACCGGTCACTGTCGGCCCGCGCGGTGCCCGGCTCAGGGCTGGGGCTCGCCGTCGTGCGGGAGGTCGCGCGCGGCCACAGCGGCAGCGTGGCAGCCGAGAACGCGCCGGGCGGCGGCGCCGTCATACGCCTGACGCTGCTTGCGGGCTAATCTTTACTGATTTCGCTACTCCACAAGCCCGCCTTGCTAGTGTTTGGTGCTGGATAAGTTATTTGGGGGGATTGCGGGGCTGCTGGTGGATGTTGAGATCAGCATTACCGACCGGCGGGACGCGGTTTACCCGGCCGAATTCGACTGCCTGATCTCAGCGGAACCCCAGCATCGCGTCGGCGACCTGAGTGTCGCCCTCCTCTGGCTGCGCGGCGAGCCAGCCGCCACCGGCGGCTGGCAGGGGGGACTGCCCGGCCTCTGGCTGGACGGCGCACAGCTCGACCCGGCTATGCCGCTGGCGTCCAGCGGCATCCGCGCGGGCGCCAGGCTCGGCTTCGGCGGGCCGCCGCCTGCCGGTCCCGGCGCCCCGGGCGGCCCTGGCTGGGACGCGGGGCCTGGCGACAGGATCTCGCTGCGCGCCGACCCGGCGAACCCGTTCGGCTGGCTGGTCAACAAGCCGTTCCGGACGGTGCCCGCGCTGCCCGCGCCGGTCGTCGTCGACGCCGCCGACGGCGGCGTCGAATCGCAGCGCGGCCGGTCGTCCTGGCTGGTCCTGCTCATCGCGCCCGTGCTGTCCCTCGCCACCGGGGCCGTCGTCTGGGCGCTCACCGGCCAGGGGCTGTTCCTGCTGCTCGGGCTGGGCGGCGTGGCCGGCTCGCTGGTGCCCCAGCTGATCAACAGGCGCACGGCCGCCGGGCACGCCCGCCGGGCGAAGCGCGAGTCCCAGGACGCCGCGGCCGCGGGGCAGGCCAGGCTCGGTGACGCCGTCGCGGCCGAGGAACGGGCGCGACGGCAGGCGCTGCCCGATCCGGCCGGCGTCCGGCTGATCGCCGTGGGCCCTGGCACCCGGCTGTGGGAGCGCTCGCCGCAGGACGAGGACTTCCTGCGCCTGCGGGCCGGCACCGGAGACCTGCTGGCCAGCACGGTCAGCCTGCGCGGCAGCACTCCCGGTGGCCCCTACGGCCCGGCGGGAGACCCCGTGCCGGTGGTCCGCGATGTGCCGGTCCCCGTCCCCCTCGCCGACCTCGGGGTGCTCGGCATCGCCGGGCCGCCCGCGGCGAGCCGCCCGGCGCTCGCCTGGGCGGTCAGCCAGCTCGCCGTGCTGCACGGCCCTGGCGACGTTCGGCTCGTGCTGCTGACAGAGGAACCCGCCGCCTGGCGCTGGGCGCGCTGGCTGCCGCACCTTCGCCCGCTCGGCGGCGCGACCGACTGGCTGAGCGCCGGCACCGGGCCGGCGACGTGGACGAAGCGGATCAGCGAGCTGCGCGACCTGGTGGCCAGGCGGCACGCCGCGGCCGCCGACCCGCGCCGCGGCCCTGGCGCCCCCGGCGGTTACGGCGCCCCCGGCTACGGCGGCCGTGAGCGGCCGCTGCCCGTCGTGGTGCTCGTCATCGACGGCTCGGCCAGGATCCGCGATGTGCCGGGCATCCACGAGGTGCTGTCCCACGGCCCGGCCGCCGGCGTGTTCGTGATCTGCCGCGACGATGACTGGCGGGACCTGCCCGGCGTGTGCCGCGGCAGGCTGGACACCGACCCGGCGGGCGGCGGCACTGGCGTCTACCGGGAGCGCGAGACCGGCCGCACGATCGACGTGGCCAGGCTGGACCTGGTCGGCGAGCAGTGGGCCGACGAGATGGCCCGCGCGCTGGCGCCCATCAGGGACAGGTCGGATGAACGGGAGACGGGGACGAGCGGGACCGTTCGGCTGCTTGATTTGTGGGGGATGCGGGGGCCGGACCCCGCGGCCGTCGCCGAGCTGTGGCGGCGCGGCGGGCGGACCACCCGGGTCCCGCTCGGGCGGACCGCGGACGGGGCGCCGTTCACCCTCGACATCGCCGCTGACGGGCCGCACATGCTGGTCGCGGGCACGACAGGCGCTGGCAAGAGCGAATTCCTGCAGACGCTGGTGTCCTCGCTGGCGCTGGGCAACGCGCCGGAGGCGCTGGTCTTCGTGCTCATCGACTACAAGGGCGGGGCCGCGTTCGCGAGCGCCGCCCGGCTGCCGCACGTCACCGGCTTCCTCACCAACCTCGACGAGCACCTGGGCAGCCGGGCGCTGGTGGCGTTGCGCGCGGAGTCCAGGTACCGCCAGCGGATGCTCGCCGAGGCGGGATGCCCGGACATCGGCGGCTACTACGCCGCCGGGGAGCCGCGCGGGCCGCTCCCCAGGCTCGTCCTCGTCGTCGACGAGTTCGCCGTGCTCGCCGAGCGGATGCCCGATTTCCTGAACGAGCTCACCGACGTCACCCGCCAGGGCCGCTCGATGGGCATCCACCTGGTGCTGGCCACTCAGCGGCCCGCCGGCGTGGTCAGCGAGGACATCAGGTCCAACATGGCGCTGCGGGTCTGCCTGCGCGTCGAGGATCCGCAGGACTCCACCGCCGTCATCGAGATCCCCGACGCCGCCGCGATCGACCGCAGTCTGCGCGGCCGCGGTTACGCGCGCATCCAGCGCGGCGCGGTCGTCCAGTTCCAGGGCGGCTACGTCGGCGGCCCGGTGCCCGGCTCGGGTCCCGCGCAGCCCGCCGTGACGTCGCTGCGCGTGGTGCCGCGCCCGTTCGAGGCCGCTGGCGAGCCGCTGGCTGACACGAGGCCGTCGAGCGCCTCGGGCATCCCGGGCGTCTCGGGTGTCCAGGCCGGGGAGACCGACCTGTCCGCGCTGGTGGCGACCATGGGCGCCACCGGCCGACACGCGCCGCCGCACCGGGCGTGGCTGGACCCGCTGCCGGAGCTGATCTCGCTGCGCAGCCTGCCGGGAGCGCACGCCAGCACCACCGGCGGCCTGCCCCCGGTCGTGTACGGGGCGGAGGACAGGCCCGCGGAACAGGCGCAGCGGTACCTCACCTTCGACCTGGAAACCGGCACCCACCTGCTGATCGGCGGCGCGCCGCAGTCCGGGCGGACCACCGCGCTGCGGACGATCGCGGCGCGGATCGCGGCCGGCTACTCCCCCAGCGATGTGCAGCTGTACGTGCTCGACTGCGACGCGGGCTCGCTCGCGCCGCTGCAGCGGCTGCCGCACTGCGGCGCCGTGGTGCGGCGCACCGAGAAGGACCGGGCCGGACGGCTGCTCGACCGGCTCGCCGCCGAAGTCGCCAGGCGCCAGGACCTGCTGGCCGCCGCCGGCTTCTCCTCGGTCACCGAGCAGCGGCGCCGCGTGCCCGGTCCCGAGCGGCTGCCCTACATGGTGCTGCTGCTCGACCGGTGGGAGAGCTTCGCCGAGGACCTCGGGCAGCAGGACAACATGCGGCTGACCAGCCTGGCGACCAGGCTGCTCAGCGACGGCGCGGGCGCCGGGCTGCGGGTGATCGCGACCGGGGACAAGACCGCGCTGGCGCGGATCTCGAGTCATTTTCCCGAACGGATCGTGCTGCGCCTCGCCAACGCCAACGACTTGCTGCTCGCGGGCGTCCCCAAGGGCGCGATGCCGGACAAGCCGCCGGCGGGCCACGGCGTCCTGCTGCCCGAGGGCACCGAGGTGCAGCTCGCCTTCCCCGGCCAGGATCCCGGCGGCGCCGCGCAGACCGCAGCCGTCGAGGGGCTGATCGAGTGGGCCGCGGCCACGTTCGGCGATCCTGAACCCCGGCCGCTGCGGGTCGACCCGCTGCCGTCGCGGATCACGCTCGCGCAGGCGCGCGCGCTGCCCGGCTGGGCCGGTCGCGGGCCGCTGCGCCCGGCCGTCGCCGCCGGCGGGGACGACCTGGCCGGACTCGGCGCCGACCTGTCCAGGTTCCCCGGGTTCGCGATCGCAGGGCCGCCGCTGTCCGGCCGGTCCACGGCGCTGCTCGTCGTTGCGACATCGTTGCTCGAGACGGGGACCGCGATCGTCGGCCTCGCGCCTCGCGAGTCGCCGCTGCGTGAGCTGGCGGGCCAGGACGGGGTGCTCGCGGTGTTCACCGACGCGAGCCCGGACCAGCTGAAGCTGCTCGAGCTGCTCGAGGGCGCGAGCGGACCGGTGGCCGTGCTCGTCGACGACGCCGAGGCACTGGTCGGCACGCCGGCCGACGGGCTGCTCGCCCAGATCCCTGCCGAGGGACGGACGCGCGGGCAGGCGCTCGTGATCGCGGGTACGTCCGGTGAGCTGGCGCGCGGCATGCGCAGCTTCGCCGCCGCCGCGCGTCAGTTCAAGTGCGGTCTGCTGCTCACCCCCGACGACGCGCAGCAGGCGAACATGCTGCTCGGCACCAGGCTGACCCGCGGCGCGATGTTCGACAGGCCTGCGGGACGCGGCTACCTCGTCCAGGCGGGCCAGCCCACCCTCGTCCAGGTGCCCGAGCTGTCGGTCACCTGGTAGACCCGGTCACAGGAACTTGGCCAGGCCCTCGGCGTGCTTGACCTCCCACTCGCCGACGTCCCTGGCCGCGTGGTTAATCGCCACCCTGTGATCGACGGCCGCCTGGACGACATCTCCCACTCCAGTCGCCAGGATGCCACCGACCACGACCGCGCCGATTGCCGGGAGACCGACCGGCGCGAGGGCGACGCCGATTGCCACCCCCGCGGCGAGACCGGCCCAGTCGCCCGCGTGCTCCTCGAAGGCGTCGCCCCAGCCATTCTTCTTGTGCTCGGCTTTGTTGTAAGTCTGGGCGGTGTCGTAGGTCTGCCACAGGGTGACCCCCACCGAGGCGAGGAGCAGCCCCCGGCCGCCCCACTTGCCGACCTCGTGGACCAAGTTCGCCTTGTGCACCGCCGACGTGACTATGTCGTCCACAGCAGCGGGACTGTAATGACTCGGCGCTCCGTCAGCTCCGGTCAGGATGTCGTAGGCGTCATCCAGTCCTTTGTTCGTGCCGCGCACGAGGCGCTCTGTCAGGACACTCAGCCCGTCCTGTCCGAGGCTGGCCGGGTTCTTTCTGTAGCCGTCCAGCCACCCGCCAGCGAGGCCGGCGAACGCGCCGAGCTCAACCACTGCCAGGTCATCGAGGGTGGCGATCAGCGACTCGAGGGCGGTCACTACGTCGTCGACCGCCGCCCTGATGTCGGACCACATCGCGGTGACGTCCCGCTCGGACTCGGTGAGCCACTGGTGGAACGAGACCTGGTGGGCCGGCGACAGCTGCTCGAAGCCCCAGGGCAGCGCGAAGTGCATGCCGTCGAGCCCGAGTTGCAGGCCGAAGCTGAGCCAGTGGCTTTCGAGGTCCGCGGCCCGCTTGACGAAGTCCTCGAGCCTGCCGCCGAAGTCGGTGATCGCCGCGGCCGCCCGCCTGCCCTGGGCGATGAGGTCCTCGGCGCGCGAGCGCAGCCCGCTCCAGTGCCCGGTGAAAGCCTCCGCGACCGGGCCCGCCCATGATTGGCTCAGCCCCGCGCCGCCGATCCTGTCCGCGTCGTAGAGCTCGCTGTCCAGGGAGTCCATCAGCGTCCTGATGGAGTAGCCGGCGTTCAGCCAGCCGTCGGGGTCGGCGTGCAGCCCGAGGCCGCCCATCAGGAACTCCCGGGCACGAACCATGCCGCGAGCATCCGCTCGGTTTGCTCGTACGCGGTGGCGGTGCCGGACAGATGCGTTGAGACGTGGTCCAGCTCGGACGCGAGCTTGCCGAGCGCCCCGCCGAGAGCCTCGGTGGCCCGCTCCAGCAGCCCGTTCGCGTTCAGCGGCGCCGCGGCACCCGGAATCCCCCCGGTATGCCCGGCGCCATGGCTGAACGATTCGGCAGCCGCGCCAAGCTGGGACGCCGCCGCGTGCAGCGCGTCGAAATCCACCCCGATCTGCGTCACCGCACGCTCCCCTCACCTGCGCCGGCGAGCGCGGCAAGGTCCCATGGCGGGCCGTCGGCACCCCAGCGGACATCCGGGCTCAGCGGCAGGTTGACCGCGGGACCAGGCAGCCGCTGATCGCGCAGGTCGGCCATGAGCGCGTCGATCCGCACAGCGAGCCAGGGCTGGTGCTCGCCGCAGCACTCGACGAGCCGGTCGAGGTTGGTGTAAGCGAGCACACAGCCCACGCCGCCTACCTGGTGCAACAGGTAGGCTGGTCCCCGCCCGCCGGGCAGCGGGCACGCGAGGACGAACAGAACGGCTTCGTCCATCAGGCCCACTGACCGCGCAGCGCGTCCTCTTGCTCGTCGTACTGCTGGCCGGTGTTGCGCAGGCTCGCGCCGATCTCGTCCAGGCTGGCCTTGGTCTGCTGCTGCGTGGTCTTCCAGTTGTCATACGCGCTCTGGAACGCCGCGGCCGCGGGCCCGGTCCACGTTCCGGCAAGGTCCTGCATTTGCGCATTGAGCACGGATAGCAGCGACTCGATCTCGCCAGCCGTCTGCTGAATAGAGGCCGCCTTGTCGGCGACGTCACCGGTCGACACAGTCACGTTGTATGGCATGGCTTGATCCCCCTCGAGAATGGCGAAACCGCCTGCGTGGTCCCGCATTTTTTAAGGTGGCGCGCGGAAAGCCGGCCCGGATGGCAACGGGCCGAACCGTAACGCAATCGAGACTCCAGCCCCGGGCGGCGGGTGCAGATCCGGAATGACAGCGGCGGGGGTCAGCGCGGCTGGGGCACGGGTTCGTCGTGGACGTCGAGTTCGGCCCACGCGGTTGTGCCGGTCACGGTCTCACGCACTTCCCCACTTGCTGGCCAGGCAATCCACCCCCACTTGCCGGCCAGGCAATCCACCAGAGCGAATCCGAAACCCGGCTCGTCGGACTCACCCGTGGAGCGCGACATGGCCAGTCCGGGCCGGCATCGGTACGCCTCGATCCGCAGCCAGGTGTGCACGACTTGGAGTTCGAGCGTTATCGCGTCGGTACTGGCGGCGTCCCGTACCGCGTTCGTGATCAGTTCGGACACGAACAGGACGGCGGTCTCCTCTACGTGGGCCAGCCGCCAGGCGGCCAGCACCTCGCGGGTAACCTGCTGTGCCAGCCGCACCGGCAGGCCGTAGGCCGGCAGCGTCAGCTGCAGGTGCCGCCGGGCTGCCCCGGTCCGGCCGTGGCACGCGTGACCGTATCTGCCCTGGTCGCTCATCGCCTGAAAGCCTCAACCCCGTTGTCCGCCGGGTCGCCCGGCACTGCTCACGGCGATGCGATCGGGTTTCCCAGCCCCCGCAGCAGCCGCCGCATCGCGGACAGCGCTGACGACAGGTAATCCTCGGTACGCGTTTACCCGTGCTGTATCAGAGACGAGTATCGAGCTCGTAGCTGAGCAGATGCTTGAGGATTACTAATTACTGACTGATGATCTCCTGATGGCTATCTCCGTATCGGCTGACTAGTCCCCGTGTGAGGATCGCCGGGCAGCGGAGATAGATCCATAAGGATGTGATATAAATGTCTTATGGAAATTTCCGGGGAAGCCGCCGTCGACAGGCTGGCCGCCGACCTGGCCGCGGGGCTTGAGCGGGTCGTCAGCCTGCTCCGTGCGCTGAGCCAGCCGAGCGGGCTGTCCATGACCGCCGTCGCCACGCTGGCCACCCTCGAACGCGAGGGCACGCAGCGTCTCACGGGTCTCGCGGCCCTGGCTGGCGTGACCCAGCCGGCGATGACGCAGCTGATCAGCCGGCTCGAAGATGACGCGCTGGTGCGCCGCGAGGCCGACCCGGCGGACGGGCGCGTCGTCCAGGTGCGCATCACCGACGAGGGGCGGGCGACGCTGGCGCGCCGCCGCGCCGGGCGCGCCGCGAAGCTGGCCGTCATCCTGACCCAGCTCAGCCCCGAGCACCAGGCCGCGCTCGCCACGGCGGTGCCGGCGCTGGACGCCCTGGCCGCCGCGCGCCGCGACGAGCCCGTGCTCGCGTAGTCCCCAGCATCTAGCAAGTCCCAGAACGGAGCACAGTTCACAAATGAGTGGCGCCCACCCGGGCTCGGCAGCGAGCCCGTTCAAGCAGCCGAAGGCCGTGTTCGCCGTCGCGTTCGCCTGCGTCGTGTCGTTCATGGGCATCGGGCTCGTCGACCCCATCCTGCCCTCGATCTCGAACCAGCTGCACGCCTCGCCCAGCGAGGTCACGCTGCTGTTCACCAGCTACCTGGTCGTCACCGCGGTGGCGATGCTGATCACCAACTGGGTGTCCAGCAGGATCGGCGCTAAGCGGACGCTGATCGCCGGGCTGGTGCTCATCGTCGTCTTCGCCGGCCTGGCCGGCGCCTCCGGTTCGGTGAGCGACATCATCGGATTCCGCGCGGGCTGGGGCATCGGGAACGCGCTGTTCATCGCCACCTCGCTCGCGGTGATCGTCGCGTCGGCCAGCGGCGGCTTCGCCGGCGCGATCGTGCTGTACGAGGCCGCGCTCGGCCTCGGCATCGCGGTCGGCCCGCTGCTCGGCGGGACGCTCGGCGAGATCAGCTGGCGCGGGCCGTTCTTCGGCGTGTCCGCGCTGATGGCGATCG
>DATBBI010000229.1:0-13701 GCA_036271115.1 Trebonia sp. | reverse complement strand
CCGACGTCGAGCAGGAAGCCGAGCCGCGCGTTGACCTCCTTCAAGATCAGCCGCGCGATCTGCATGTCCCGCTCGGACAGGTCAAGAGTGAGCAGGTTCTTGGCGAGTTCACCGATCGAAACAGCGCACAGGTCCGCGATCGACTTGCTGTCGACCGTCACGGCCAGCGAAACCGGCTTGAGCCGGGCGCCGCCGCAGGACGGGCACGGCACCTCGCGCATGAACCCGGCGAACTTCTCCCTGCTGGAGTCGCTCTCCGCCTCGGCGTGCCGCCGCTCGACGTACGTGACCGCGCCCTCGAAGTTCGTGTAGTACGAGCGCTCCCGGCCGTACCTGTTCTTGTACCGGACGTGGACCTGGGAGTCGTAGCCCGTGAGCAGGGCGGTCTTCGCCTTGGCCGGCAGCCGCTCCCACGGGGTGTCCAGCCGGAACCCGATGGTCTCCGCCAGCGCCTCGATCAGCCGGTCGAAGTAGTCGCTGACGTGCCCGCCCGCCCACGGCGCGATCGCGCCCTCTTCGAGGGACTTGGCCGGGTCCGGGACGATCAGCTCCGGGTCGACCTCCATCCGGGTGCCGAGCCCGGTGCAGTCCGGGCAGGCGCCCCACGGCGAGTTGAACGAGAACGACCTCGGCTCCAGCTCGTCGAAGGACAGGTCGTCGTACAGGCACGCCAGGTGCTCGGAATACATCCGCTCCCGGTGCGGGTCGCTGTCCGGCAGGTCGACGAAGTCGAGGATGACCACGCCGCCGGCCAGCCCGAGCGCGGTCTCCACGCTGTCGGTCAGCCGCCGCCTGGCGGTGTCCTTCACCGCGAGCCGGTCGACGATCACCTCGATGTCGTGCTTCTCGTACTTCTTCAGCGCGGGCAGCGCGCTGCTCGTCGCCTCATCGAGGCGGATGACCGTGCCGTCCACCCGCGCCCGGGAGTAGCCCTTGGTCTGCAGCTCGCGCAGCAGCTCGCCGTACTCGCCCTTGCGGCCGCGCACCACCGGGGCGAGCACCTGGAACCTGGTGCCTTCCTCCAGCTCGAGGACCCGGTCCACGATCTGCTGCGGGGTCTGCCTGGCGATCGGCCTGCCGCACAGCGGGCAGTGCGGCTTGCCCACGCGGGCGTACAGCAGCCGCAGGTAGTCGTACACCTCGGTGATCGTGCCGACGGTGGACCTGGGGTTACGGCTCGCCGCCTTCTGGTCGATCGAGACGGCCGGGGACAGCCCGTCGATGAAGTCCACGTCCGGCTTATCCATCTGGCCGAGGAACTGCCTGGCGTACGCGGACAGCGACTCCACGTACCTGCGCTGCCCCTCAGCGAAGATCGTGTCAAAGGCCAGGCTGGACTTGCCCGATCCGGACAGCCCGGTGAACACGATCATGGCGTCACGCGGCAGATCGAGGGAGACATCCTTCAGGTTGTGCTCGCGTGCGCCGCGAACGACAAGCCGGTCAGCCACTGCGCGCTCTTCTCTTCGTCAATTCAATCCTGGGTCGACTCAACGCCTCGCCATGGTAGCGAGGGGGTCTGACATTTCCGCCCGAGTGCGGAGCCCGGATTTATAGCGCCGGAGAGACCCCCGTTATGCCCGTACGCGAGTCGCGCCCCGCCGGGCCAGCCGTACCCTCCAGACTACGGCACGGCGGGCCCGGTCACCGGCGCTATTATCGGGCCGGTGAGGCGCAATCCCGCGACCGTGGTGGTGCTGACAGGCCACCCCAGCGAAGGGCTGCTCGCCGCGATCGGCAGGTCGATGAACGTGGTGCTCGTCCGGCCGGAGGACTCCGCCGACGGGCTCGACGCGGCCGCGGGCGCGCTCCGCAGGGCCGCCGGGATCTCCTCGCCCTACGTGCTGGTCGCGGCCGACCCGCTGGCGGCGGTCGCCGCCGAGTGGCGCGCCATGTGGGAGATACCGCGGGAGGCCCCACCAAAGACGGGGCGGCAGGCGGCGGGCAGCGAGGCGTTCGAGCTGCGCGCGGCGGAGGCGCTGGCGGCCTGGCGGGCTGGCCAGTTCGAGCTGCCCGACTACTACCTGGTGCTCGCCGAAGCGGTCCAGGCCGCGCCTGGCGACGAGCAGCCGCCGGACTTCTACCTCGGACCGCTGCGCTCGGTGCGGCCGCACCGGGTCGCCGTCGCCGCCGCGGCCGAGCCGGCTGAGCAGGCGGCAGAGGTGCTGACCGTCCTCGGCTCGCTGCGGCATGGCCGCTGGTGGCCGTCCCTTGACGAGATATTCGGAACGGCCCGTGAGTTTTACCCGGGCTCGCTCAGCGAATCTCCCGGTGCGGGGCGGGCGCGGCTGCTGGCGTAGCGGACGCGCTTCCCTGCTGGACGCGGTGGGTCGCGGACGAACTCATCGCCAAGACCGACGAGCGCGGCCAGCCGAGGATCGACGGGTACACGGGCCAGCTGCCGCCGGACGCGACCTTCACAGTCACGGGGCATGAGGACGAGGACACCGAGTGGAGCAGGCTCGTCGTCGTCAACGACGTGATCATCGACACCGGAGCCGTCACCGGGGTGCGGGCCGGCGCGCAGCATAGCGGCCCCCCGCCTCCTAGACCTGATTACGGCGCTGCAGGAATCTCCTGGTCAGCGTGATACTGCTACCGCATGGCATCTACGCGCATTGACTGGGTTGCTGAGCACTGTCACTTGCTTCGGTCCATCTCGGCGGAGTTCAAGGACACGCTGCCGTTCCGCGGGCTCACCATCGGGACTGGCATCCACCTGGAGGCCAAGACCGTGGCGCTGCTCTTGACCTTGCGCGATGGCGGAGCGCGGCTGGTCTCGACCGGCAACCTGAACACGACACAGCCCGAGGCGCTGCAGGCGCTGAACGCTGAGGGCGTCATGGTGATCGGCGGCCCGACGAGGGACAGGCGGGTGCACGGCCGGTACCTCGGGGAGGTGATCGCGGCCAGGCCAGACCTCATCCTCGACAACGGCGGCGACCTGTTCGCCAGGTACCTCGACGCGCCCTACGACGGCCTGCGCGGCGGAACAGAGGAGACGACGTCCGGCCGGATGCGCCTGGAGCCGCTCCGTGACCGCCTGAGGCTGCCGATCCTGGTGATCAACGACAGCCCGATCAAGCAGTTCGCCGAGAACGAGCACGCCGTCGGCCAGAGCACGCTCGAGTCCTACCTGCGGCTGACCAACCGCGTGACCAACGGCGAGCAGGTCACCGTCTTCGGCTACGGTGCGTGCGGGCGCGGAGTCGCGGCCAACTTCCGCGGCGCCTGCGCGCGGGTGACCGTGGTGGACGTCGATCCGGTCACCCGGCTGCGAGCGCATCTGGACGGCTTCCGCACACCGCCGCGTGAGCAGGCCATCGCCGATGCCGACCTCATCATCACGGTCACGGGCGCCCAGGACGTGCTGACGGCCGCGGACTTGCCGCTGCTGCGCGACGGCGTCATCCTGGCCAATGCCGGTCACTTCCCGTTCGAAATCGACGTGGACGGCATGGCGGGCTCTCCCGGCGTCGCCGGCTTGCGCGAGTACGCCGACGATCTCGTGACGCTCCAGCTCCACGACGGCCGGCACGTCCACGTGATCGCGCGCGGGCACATGTTCAACCTGGCCGGCCCGCGGCCGCTGGGCAACTCGATCGAGTCGATGGACCTCGGCTTCGCGCTGCAAGCGCGGTGCCTTGAGGCCGTCGCCAACGGCAGCGTGGACGCCGCCAGCTGCGTCGTCCCCGTCCCTGGCAGCATCGACGCCGCGATCGCCGCCAGCTACCTCGATCGCAAGTACCCCCGATAGGGTTTGACCGTGACTTACACCGGAGACGTGAGTGTCGGCGGGCCGTCCGACACGCGGGAGATCAACGGCCTGACGGTGACCAAGATCGCCGTGGGGCCCTACGAGAACAACGTCTACCTGCTCCGGGACGGCACCGGGCAGGCACTGCTGATCGACGCGGCGGCCGAGCCACAGCGGCTGCTGGAGATGATCGGCGACACGCCCGTGCAGCGGATCGTGACCACGCATCAGCACCCCGACCACTGGCAGGCGCTGGCGGAGGTCAAGGCGGCGACCGGCGCGACCACCGTGGCGCACCCGGCGGACGCACCGGGCATCCCGGTGCCGACCGACGAACTGGTCGAGGACGGCGGCACGGTCCGGTTCGGGGACACGACGCTGTCAGTGATCCACCTGGTCGGGCACACGCCGGGCAGCATCGCGCTGGTCTACGAGCCCGACGGGGCCGAGCCGCAGCTGTTCACCGGCGACTGCCTGTTCCCCGGCGGGGTGGGGAACACGCAGAAGGACCCGGCGCGGTTCGCGTCGCTGTTTGAGGGCGTGGTGACGAAGGTCTTCGACAGGCTGCCGGACAGCACCTGGGTGTATCCGGGACACGGAAAGGACACCACGCTCGGGACCGAGCGGCCGCACCTGGCCGAGTGGCGCGAGCGCGGCTGGTAAGCCCCCCGGGTCAGCCGCCGAGCAGCAGCCCGCGGTGCGCGATGGCCAGTTGCAGCAGGGCCGCGCCGGCGGCCTGGACCGGCTCGTTCGCGATCAGCTCGGCGATCGTCGGCTCGTCGAAGGGGCGGGGTTTCAGCACGGTGCCTTCGGCGTTGCGTTCCGCGAGCTCGCCGAACAGCTCGTCGTAGAGCGGCGCGTCGATCACCACGGCCGTGAGCAGGTCGAGCGCGAGCGTGAGCGGGTCGGCGCCGAGGCCGAGGCAGTACGCGCGGATGCGGCCGTCGCGCAGCGCGTCCGTCATCGCCCTGGCGAACGGCCACCGGTCGTAGTCGATGGGGGCGCGCTCGCTGCCGTGGTCCTCGTCGGCGCCGAGCAGTTCCTCGGCGAACTCGCGGAGCATGCCGCGCCACAGGTCGAAGTCGTTCGCCTCGTTCCACGGGGCCTCGCCGGACGGCTGGAAGATCCCGACGGGGATCACCTGGTACATGCCGCCCGCGTGGCCGACCCGCGCCGGGTCCCGCCAGTGCAGCGGGAACGACGCGGTGCCCGCCGCGCGGTCATGGCGGAGGGTCAGCGCGCTCACGGCGATGCCCGCCGGGCGCGCGGCCGGGTCCCACGGGTTCCCGATGGCGTGGCGGAGCCGCGTACCGCGATCCGCGCCCATGTCAGCGGCGGCAAACTCGTGCGCCGCGGGGCCGCCGACGTCCACGCCGTCGAAGAACCGGCCGCGGGTGAAGGTCAGGTGCGGGCGTTCGCCCGCCAGGTCCACGTCGAGCAGCCGGTACGTGCTGCGGTTCTCGAAGATAGCGGGGCTGGCGAGCTCACGGACGACGTCCGAGTAGCGCCGGTAGCGGGTGCCGTCGGCGCGCGCCGGCAGCAGCTCAGGCGCGATGTCCGCGACATCAGTGACGCGGGGCGCGGGCGCCTCCTCGCGGAACTCCAGGCGGACGTCGCCGAGCGGCACAGGGATCCGTGGCCGCCACGCGGGCGGCGCGAGCAGCGGGGTGCCGGCCACCCGGTCCGCCGCCGGGTACCCGGCGGCGGCGCGCACGGCGAGGTCGTGCCGGTAGCGGTTCAGGTAGGCGTGGACGCGGAGCCACTGCTGCTCGGATTCAGAGATCACGGGCATAGCGCAGTTCCAGGACACCGCCGAGGCCGGTAAGGATGTTGGTGACGCCATCGGCGGCGAAGCCCGCCCGCTCGTAGAACCGCCGGGCGCGGGCGTTGTCCGCGAGCACCCAGAGGACGACCCGGGGGTAGCCCGCCTCGTTCAGCGCGGCGAGCGCGGATCCCATCAGCGCGCGGCCGGTCCCCGTCGACCACAGGGCGGGGGTCACGTAGAGGGCGTACAGCTCCCCCGGCAGGGCGGTCGGGCCGCCCGGCTGAGGAACGGCCGGGTAGCTGGCGGAGACAACGGCCCGTTCCGGACCAAAGGAAGCGAAACCGATGACGGCGGGATCGTCGCCGCCCACCGCGACCAGCGTGCGGACGTCCGGCGGCGGGTCCGGCGCGGGACGGTCGGGCGGCGGTTCCGCCGTCGCCCTGTCGATGGCCGCGCGGTCGATGATGCCCGTGTAGGCGGCTATCCAGTTCTCCCTGCGCACCCGCCTGATCTCCGCCGCGTCCGCGGCGGAACCGGCGCGAATATCCAGCACCACGTGCCCAGCCTAGGCCGGCGCCGGGCGGCCCCGCGCGCGGATTACCCGCCGCGCAGCGCGAGGAAGAAGTCGACCCGGTCCGGCAGCGCGGACAGGTCACGCCCGGTCAGCGCCTCGATCCGGCCGATCCGGTACCGCACGGTGTTGACGTGCACGTACATCCGCGACGCGCACACGCTCCACGACCCGTCGCAGGCCAGGAACGACTTCAGCGTCAGCAGCAGCTCGGCGTTGTGACGGGTGTCGTATTCGGCGAGCGGTCCGAGGAGCCGGTCGCGGAATGAGCGGAGCACCGGCCTCGGGACGCTCGCGAGCAGCAGATCGTGGGAGTGGACCTCCGGCATACCTACCTCCAGTTGGCAACCGCGCCACCGTAACCCGCGTGTGTTTAGCGGAAGCTACAAGACGGATAGCCCCGCGTTAACATCGCCTTCCCCGCCGCGGCGTGGTTGGCTGGCCGTGTGACCCTGGCGTCGTTCAACGCATCGCCGGCCAGCGAGGCGGTCGCCGTGATGCTGTCGTGCTGCGCGTCCCGGCGGTTCGCCGACGCGATGGCGGCCGGCCGCCCGTACCCGTCGCTGGCCGCGGCGCAGGGCGCGACCCAGACCGCGTTCGAGTCGCTCACCTGGGAAGACGTCCTTGGGGCGATGTCCGCGCACCCGCGGATCGGCGCCCGGGCCCAGGGTCAGTCGGCGGCTGAGCAGTCGGGCGTCGCCGATGCGTCCCGCGCCGCGCTCGCCGCCGGGAACGCGCGCTACGAGGAGCGGTTCGGGCACGTGTTCCTGATCTGCGCCACCGGGCTCAGCGGCGAGCAGATGCGGGCCGCCCTCGAGGCAAGGCTGCGCAACGATCCCGCGAAGGAACGGGCGGTGGCGACCGCGGAGCTCGAGAAGATCACCCTGCTCAGGGTGGCGAAGGCGCTGGCCGCATGACCGTCTCGACGCACGTGCTCGACGCGACGCTCGGCGCGCCGGCGGCCGGTGTCCTGGTGTCGCTGGCCTTCTCCGCGCCCGGCGGCTGGGAGGCGATCGAGACCGGCTCAACCGACGCCGACGGCCGGCACCGGTTCGAGGCGCGGACGAAGCCGGGGGTGTACCGGATCGTGTTCGGGACGGGCGGGTACTTCGCGGCGCGCGGGGTGGCGGCGTTCTACCCGGAGGTGACGATCACCTTCACGGTCACCGAGGGCCACTACCACGTGCCGCTGCTGCTCTCCCCGTTCGCCTATTCCACCTACCGCGGCAGCTAGCCGGGGACGGGCCGGGAGCGTCTGAAAGGATGGGCCGCATGGGATTCGAGCTAACTGAGCAGATCGAACGCCATCTGATCAGCGACCAGGTCGCCTGGCTGACCACCGTGACGTCCACCGGACGGCCCACGCCGCGGCCAGTGTGGTTCGTGTGGGACGGCTCCGCGATCACCGTCTACAGCGTGAACGGCGGCGCCAAGCTGCGGCACCTCGCGGTGAACGACAGCGTGTCGCTGAACTTCAACTCGACGCCGGGCGGCGGCGACGTCGTGGTGATCTACGGTCACGCCAGGATCGTCCGCGACGCGCCGCTGCCGTCGCGGTTCCCCGGGCTGCTCGACAAGTACATGCCCGCCGTCGAGTCGATGGGCCAGCCGGTGTCGTGGTTCGACGAGAACTACCGGACGGCCATTCACATCACCCCGGACCGTGTGTGGACGATCCCGTAGGACCGCTTGTCGCGGTGTTAGCCTGCGGGCATGGGAACGACGCGCCTCACCAGGCACATCAGCGCTCCGCGCAGCCGCGTCTACCGGGCGCTGCTGGACGCCGACGCCGTACAGCACTGGCAGGTCCCCGACGTCATGACCAGCCACGTGCACGTGTTCGACGCCAGGGAAGGTGGCGAGTTCAGGGTCTCGCTGACCTACGACGCGCCGACGGGGACCGGGAAGACCACCGCTCAGACCGACACGTACCACGGCCGTTTCACCCGGCTCGTCCCGGACACCGAGGTCGTCCAGGTGGTGGAGTTCGAGACCCCGGACCCGGCGCTGGGCGGCGAGATGACGATCACCTACACCCTGGCCGACGCCGGTGACGGCGGCACCGTGCTCACCGGCACGCACGAGAACCTCCCGCCCGGCGTGCGGCCGGAGGACAACGAGCTCGGCTGGAGCCAGTCCATCGGCAAGCTCGCCAGGCTGGTCGAGGAAGGGACCGGCGCGGACTAGAGGCGCGCGAGCGTGGCGTCGTCCGGGACGGCGCCGAAGTGCTTCGCGAGCACGTCGCCGAACACGGGTTCCTCCGGCGCCGCGGCCGCGAACAGCGTCATCGACGAGCGCAGCTTCATCGCGTCCACGGGGCCGAAGATGTCGTCGGCGGTCCTGCCCTCGGTGCCCGCGACGATGCGGGCGCATTCGGTCAGCCGGGGGCCGAGCACCGGATGGTGCAGGTACGCGCGGGCTTCCGCGAGCCCAGAGATCGCGTACCGCTGCGACATCGCGCTGAACCCGAGGCCCGCGACCTGCGGGAAGACAAACCACATCCAGTGGCTCACCTTCCGGCCCGCGCGCAATTCGGCCACGGCCCGCTGGTAGGTGCCGCCAGCGTCCTGCGCCTGGGCGAACCGCTCAAGCCGGTAAGGATCGTCCATCGTCGCCCTCCCGCTGGCGGGCTTCGAGGACGGCGAGGTCCCGTTCGGCGTACAGGCGGTGTTCCCACTCCTCGTTGAGGACGACGAGCAGGCATTCGCGGACCGGGAAACTGCGGGGCGGCGGCCAGCCTGGTCCGTCGACCGGTTCGGTGCTGGCGTTCAGCGACGCGTCGGTCAGGCCGTCGACGAGCGCGCGCACGGTAGACATCCGGTCGCGGCGCAGCGCGAGGACCGTCTCGAGCGAGGGGCGGGCGGCGCGGTCCCTGGGCACCCCAGGGGTGTCCCGCATCTCATCCCAGGGCAGGTCCAGCGGGTCCCATGGCGCCGGGTCGCCAAGCACCGCCCGCCTGATCCACGCGTCGGTGGCAAACGCCAGGTGACGGAGCGTCTCGGTGAACGACCACTCGCCGTCGACCGACTCGTGCAGCGACTCAGGCGGCAGCCTGCGGGCCCTGGCGACGGTCTGGTCCCAGAGCCGCTCCACGGTGTCCCACGCCTTGCGGAAGCCCGCCGGGTCCGCCGGGCGCATCTTGGCCCGGTCGGGGTAGCGCTTGTTCAGTTCCGCGTCGATCAGCGGCCCGATGTCGACGCCGTTGACCGTCACGTTCTCGATCTCGCCGTGGATGTCGACGTTGCCCAGTTCGACGCCGCGCAGCACGGACCCGCTGAGCGCGACGCCGCGGAACCGGCTTCCGCTCAGGTTGACCGCCAGGAACTCCGAGCCGCTGAGGTCGACGCGCTCGAAGCGCGAACCGGTCAGGTCGTCACCGGTGAAGTCAGCCATGACCCGACCGTACCCCCGCTCAGGCTTCCGCTCCCTCCCCTGCTCCGGCGCGCGGGTGACGGTACACAACAAGCCAGCCGGCCACCGCGGCCGCCGCCCCGAGCGCCAGGGCGATGTACGGGAAGGCGTTGTAGGGAGCGGGCTGCCCTGGCTGGCACAGCTCTACGAACGGGACGATCAGGGTGATCGACCCGAGGACCGGGATAACCACGTGCCTGAGGATCGAAAACGAGTCCCGGTGGCGGCGCCACATGAACACCGGAAGAGAGACCATCGTCAGGAAGTAGACGAAGAGGATCACGATCGTCGCGAACGTCGAGCACTCGGCGTACAGGCCGACCGGGTCCATCGATCCGGTGTCCCCCGTGATGAGGTGGCACACCCACCAGATCCCGATGATCCCCAGGCCGGCCGCCGTCATGAAAAGCAGGGCATTCACCGGCGTGCCCGACCGGGGGCGGACCTGACCCAGCTTGGCCGGCAACAGCCCCGTCCGGCCGCCGTCGAAGAGCAAGCGCGACTGGGAATCGGCCCCGGCGATCAGGGTGGCCAGCACGGAGACGATGCCGGCGATCCATGCCAGGATGGCCGCCCCGCCCAGATAGTGATCGGACATCTCAAGGAACGGGACCGATGAGCGGCCGATGGAGGAGACGTTATAGCCGAAACCGGTAATGGTCGCGTAGGCGAAGAAGACGAGCAGGGCGGCCGCGATCGCCACCGAGAGGTACAGCGCCCGCGGAATGGTGCGGCGCGGATCGCGGGTCTCCTCGGCGAGCGCGGGACCGTTCTCCCATCCGATGAACATGAACAGGGCCAGCGGGAAGCCCGCGGAAAGGCCGGCCAGGCCGCCGGTGAGGTGCGCCCAGGAAAACGGGATGCCCGACAGAACGGCCCGCTGATCGACCAGGACAAGGAAGCAGACCGCGAGCATGATCGCCACCTGAACGAGCACGGCCGCGCCCACCGCGACGGTCGACAGCTTGACCCCGCGTGCCGTGAGCCAGATCGCGCCCGCGGTCAGGACGACAGTGAACGGCCCCCACCAGGGATGCCACGAGGTGAACTGGGAAATGGTCATCGCCACCAGCCCGCCCGACATGGTGAACACCGACGCGATGGCGACGGTATACCCGACGGTGACGAGCAGGGCCGTCGCGACACCCGCGCGCGCCCCCAGCGAGGTTTCGACATAGGTGATGAAGCTCCCGGCCGACGGCTCCGCCCTGGTGAACTCCGCCACCGTGAAAGCCAGCAGCGCGACGGCCAGCGTAGCGGCGAGGATCGTCAGCGGCGCGGCGACACCGGCGGTTGCCGCGATGACGCCGAACCCGAAGTAGAAGTCGATCCCCGGCCCGATGTTCGCGACCGTCGAGGCGGTCACGTCGGCGGTACCGAGTTGCCCGGACTCAAGATGGCCGTGGTCGGTGCTCTGGCTCACCACGCCTCCCGTATCCGGCGGTCGCCACCCTGACGGCACTATCTTGGCGATAACCGATTCAGGACGGGGAGGTGAGTCCATGGATTTCGCGCCCTTGCCCGCGACCGCCGCATGGCGGCATCAGGGCGCCCGGGCCGGCTTCGAGGTGGCGTACTTCGAGGTCCTTGCCCTGGGGTGCCGCGTAGAGGGGATGACCGCGGCGATCGAGGACGGCGTGACCTGGGCGGTGGAGTACTCCATCGACCTGGATGAGACGGGGGCGACACGCGGCGCGCGGATCCGCGGCCGGTCGGCCGCCGGGTCCTCCTCGGCCCTGCTCGAGGCCGACGGAGCGGGACGCTGGCTGGTCGGCGGCGTGCCGGCGCCGCACCTTCACGGCTGTCTCGACGTGGACCTGGAGTCCTCGGCCATGACCAACGCGCTGCCGGTCCGCCGGATGGGCCTGGCACCGGGCGCCGGTGCCGCTGCTCCCGCCGCCTACGTCCGGGCCGTCGGCCTGGCCGTGGAACGGCTGGAGCAGACCTACCGGCGTGCCCCTGATGAGGCCGCGGGCCAGGCTTATGACTACGCCGCTCCGGTCTTCGACTTCGCCTGCCGGATCGCCTATGACGAATACGGGCTGGCGCTCGACTATCCCGGGATCGCCGTTCGCGCCGGGTGAGCGCGGGCCGCGGCTACCCCGTCAGGCCTTCGGCTGCTAGCTGGGCCAGGGTTCCGTTCACTTCCTCGTCGGGCGGCGCGGCGAGGTCGAAGGTCTGGGCGATCAGCCCGGCGATCTGCGCCGCCGTCAGTGTTCCGTCGCACAGCTCGAGGATCAGGTTCGCGGTCGGGTTCAGGTAGTGAACGCGGTCCCGCTCCGGCTGGTAGAGGGCGCACCGAGGCGGAGTCCGGAATTCCAGCCGGAACGTCGCGCGGCTCTCGCCCGGAGCCGGAATCACCTGCTCTCCCGGGCGCTGGCCGATGAAGACTGGGTGCTGTGGCTGGACGTCGATGTCATCGACTACCCGGCCGACATCATCGAGCGGCTGCTGGCGACGGGCAAGGACATCGTTCACCCGCACTGCATCGTGGAGTCCCGCTACGAGCCGCGGCGGACCTTCGACCTCAACGCCTGGCGCAATCGCGGCAAGCTTCAGATGGACGACCTTCGCGCCGAGGGTGACCTGGTGCGTCTCGACGCCGTGGGCGGCACGATGCTCCTGGTCAGGGCCGACGCGCATCGTGACGGGCTGATGTTCCCGCCGTTCTTCTACGGACGCAGGAGCCCGCTCATCCGGGATGACAACTTCTTCCCGGTCAGCCAGGGCGAGATCGAAACCGAGGGCATGGGCGTGCTGGCCAGCGACATGGGCTATGAATGCTGGGGGATGCCCAACCTGGAGATACTCCACCACCCGTATGACTGAATCGAGCGACCTGCCGGTCTTCTGGAGCGGGCGGCCGTTGCCGGGGAGCGTGACCGTGCCCCGGCCGGTCGCCGCGGTCGCCGGGGGCCGGCCGGCGGTGCCGGTGTGGGTGAACGAGGCGGGCGGCCTCACCTTCGAGGTCGGGGACGGCGCGGAGCGCTGCTTCGTCAAGTGGGCGCCGGCCGGCGGCGACGAGCTCGACCTCGCGGCCGAGGCGGACCGGATGGAGTGGGCGTGCCGGTTCCACCCGGTGCCGCGGCCGCTGGCCCGCGGCCAGGACGCGGACGGTTCCTGGCTGGTTACCGCCCCGGTTCCGGGTGACAGCGCGGTGACGGCGCGGTGGAAGGCCGAGCCTGCCGTGGCGGTCACCGCCATCGGGGCGGGCCTGCGGGCGATGCACGACAGCCTGCCGACGGCCGGCTGCCCGTTCTCGTGGAGCGCGGAGGAGCGCCTCGCCGCCGCCCGCCGCAGGTCCGAGGCCGGCGGGCAGGATCCCGCGGCGTGGCACCCCAGCCATCAGGGGCTGACGGTCGCCGCGGCGCTCGAGAGCGCCGCGGCGATCCCGCCGGCCGACCAGCTGGTGGTCTGCCACGGCGACGCCTGCGCGCCGAACACCCTGATCGACGCCGACGGCCGCTGGTCCGGGCATGTCGACCTCGGCAGGCTCGGCATCGCGGACCGGTGGGCGGACCTGGCGATCGCGACCTGGAGCGCCGGGTGGAACTACGGCCCCGGCTGGGAGCGGCTGCTGCTCGACGCCTACGGCGTCGAGCCGGATCCCGAGCGGACCAGGTACTACCGCCTGTTGTGGGACCTTGGTTAGCCCGGGAGTAAGCCGCGTACGTTCCGGATGAAAGGGAACAGGAACCGGCGCGGACGGCGGGCTCTGCGGAATGCCCGCGCGGACGGGCGCCGTTGACTCTTCGTGAGCCACGCGACTGGCACCGGGCCCGGTGAGATCACCGACGACGGCTGCGCCGTCGAGCTTTACACGCTGCTTCCCCCGTTCGGCGAGGCGGAGATCGTGCATGCCGCGGTGCCGGAGGGGGCCTCGATCCTGGAACTCGGCTGCGGCACCGGCCGGATCCTGAAGCCGCTGGCGGAGCTCGGCCATCGGGTGCACGGGGTCGATGACTCGCCGGGCATGCTCGCCCGCGTCGCCGGCCTGCCCGTGACCCGGTCGCCGATCGAGTCGCTGCGGCTCGCGGGGAAGTTCGACGTCGTGCTGCTGGCTTCCGGGATGCTGAATAGCGGTCCTGAGCATCGCGGGGCGTTCCTGGCGACGTGCCGGTATCACCTGGCCGATGACGGCGTCGCCGTGTTCCAGTACAACCCGCCCGGCTGGTTCGCGGCGTTCGCCGGCGCGCC
>DATBBI010000228.1:0-2404 GCA_036271115.1 Trebonia sp. | reverse complement strand
TGCACGAGGCGGTTGTCCCGCGCCCGGCCCGACATGCGGTGCGTCGCGGCGTCCTTGCGGCCCTCCCCCTCGGCCACCAGGACCTCCACGGTCGTGCCGCCGAAGCGCGCGTTCTCCGCCGTGGCGACCTCCTCGACAAGCGCGACGAGCCGGTCGTACCGGTCCTGCACGACGTCCGCGGGCACCTGGCCGTCCATGGTCGCGGCCGGCGTGCCGGGACGGATCGAGTAGCGGAACGTGAACGCGGACGCGAACCTGGCCTGCCGGACCACGTCGAGGGTGTCGGCGAAGTCGGCCTCCGTCTCGCCGGGGAAACCCACGATGATGTCGGTGGTGATGGCCGCGTGCGGGATTGCGCGCCGCACGTTGTCCAGGATCGCCAGGTAGCGGTCGCGGCGGTAGGCGCGGCGCATCGCCTTCAGCACGGTGTCCGAGCCGGACTGCAGCGGCATGTGCAGGCTCGGCATCACGGCAGTCGTCTCCGCCATCGCCTCGATCACGTCGTCGGTGAAGTCCCGCGGGTGCGGCGAGGTGAACCGGACCCGCTCAAGCCCCTCGACCTGGCCGCAGGCGCGCAGCAGCTTGCCGAACGCCTGCCGGTCGCCGAACTCCACGCCGTAGGAGTTCACGTTCTGCCCGAGCAGGGTGACCTCGATGACCCCGTCGCTGACCAGCGCGGTGATCTCCTCCAGGATGTCGCCGGGGCGGCGGTCCTTCTCCCGGCCGCGCAGCGACGGGACGATGCAGAACGTGCAGGTGTTGTTGCAGCCGACCGAGATCGACACCCACGCCGAGTACGGGGACTGCCGGCGGGCCGGCAGCAGGCTCGGGAAGGTGGCGAGGGTCTCCTCGAATTCGGCCTGCGCCTCCTGCCGCTGCCGCGCCTGCTCGAGCAGGCGGGGCAGCGCCCCGATGTTGTGGGTGCCGTAGACGACGTCCACCCAGGGGGCGCGCTGGATGATCTGCGCGCGCTCCATCTGCGCCAGGCAGCCGCCGACGGCGATCTGCATGCCCGCGTGCGACTTCTTGACCGGGAACAGGTGACCGAGGTTCCCGTAGAGCCGGTCGGCCGCGTTTTCCCTGACCGCGCAGGTGTTGAACACCACCAGGTCGGCGGTCTCGCCATCGGCGGCTTTCGCGTACCCGGCGTCTTCGAGCAGCCCGGCGACGCGCTCGGAGTCGTGCGCGTTCATCTGGCACCCGTAGGTGCGGATCTCGTAGGTCCTGCCTTCTCCCACCTGACCAGGATAGGGGCGGGCGCGTGTTGTGGGGGCCCGTGACCCTCTGCAGGCCTCGTGATGCTCTGCAGACCGCTGTGATATTGCATAGGTCCATGACTGAGTTCGCGCCATACGGGTCCTGGACATCACCGATCAGCGCCGCGGACGTGGCCAGAGGGGCGGTGTCCGTCGCGTTTCCCGCCGTCGCCGGGGACGAGGTCTGGTGGCAGGAGAGCCGCCCCGCCGAGGGCGGCCGCGTCACGATCATGGCGGCGGGCGGCGGCGATACGGCGCCGCGGGAGCTGCTGCCGGCCCCGTGGTACGCGCGCAACCGGGTGCACGAGTACGGCGGCCAGTCGTTCCTGCCGGTGCCGGAGGGGCCCGGCTTCGATCTCGTCTTCGCGAACTTCGCCGACCAGCGGCTGTACCGGTCGAGCGCGGCCGGCGGCGCGCCCGCGCCGCTGACCCCGGACGGCGCCGGGTTCCGGTTCGCCGACCTGACCCTCTCCCCCGACGGCCGGGAGATCTGGTGCGTGCTGGAAATCAGCCTCCCGGACGACGTCCAGCCCGAGCCCGGGTTCCACACGGGCGGCGGCATGAAGGTGAGCCGCGCGATCGTGGCGGTGCCGCTCGACGGGTCCGCCGCGTCGGATGCCGCCGCCATCCGGGTCCTGGTCACCGGCGCGCAGTTCTTCGCGTTCCCCACCGCGTCGCCGGACGGCACGAAGCTGGCGTGGATCAACTGGGACCACCCCCGGATGCCGTGGGACGGCACCGAGCTGCGGACCGGCGCCGTCACCGGCGGCGTCGTGACCCTGGCGGACTCGGTGCTCGTCATGGGCGGTCCCGAGGAGTCGGTGCTCGCGCCGCGCTGGCGCGACGACCAGACCCTGTACGCGGTGTCGGACGCCTCGGGCTGGTGGAACCTGTACGAGGTGCCCGCGGCTGGCGGCGCGCCGCGCCCGCTGCACCCGGCGGAGGAGGAGTTCGCCGGGGCGCTCTGGCAGCTCGGCGGCCGGCCGTTCGAGCTGCTCGGCGACGGGTGGCTCGCGGTGCTGCACGGCCTCGGCGAGCTGCGCCTCGCCGTCCTCGACCCGGCGTCTGGCGAGCTCGCCGACGTCGACCTGCCCGGCTACCGGACGGCGTACCCGCAGCTCGCCGTCTCTGGCGACACGGTCGTCCTC
>DATBBI010000227.1:0-12483 GCA_036271115.1 Trebonia sp. | reverse complement strand
CCTGGCCCTTGCCGCAGACGTCGCCGATCGCGATGGCCCAGCCGTCCGGCGACTTGAACACGTCGTAGAAGTCCCCGCTGACCTCCTGCGACTGCGTGGCGCCGATGTAGGCCGACGCGAACTCCAGGCCAGGCACGTTGGCAGGCAGCCGGGCGGGCAGCAGGCTGGCCTGCAGCGTCTCGGCCACCTCCGAGCGGCGCCGGAACATCCGGTCGACCCGGATCGCGACGCCCAGGTGCTGGCCGAGTTCCTCGGCGAGGCCCAGGTCGGCGACGGTGAAGCGGGGCGAGCCCGCCTGGCGCGCCAGGGTCAGGGTGCCGTAGCCGTCCGTCCCGTCGGAGATCGGGACGGAGATCAGCGAGGCCGCGCCGAGCATCATGAGCAGCGGCGTGCCGTCCGGCCCGGTGCCGAGCGCGCCGGGGTCGTCGGCGTGCGCGACCAGCACGGACTTGCCGGCCGCGTGCACCTGCCAGGGCACCGACTCGGGCACCGGGTCGACGCCGCGCGCGGTGCGCGCGAGCTGGTCGGCTTCCCGCTGCCGGGCCGCCCCTGTCGCGAACTGGCGGCGCAGCTGCCCGCCGCGCTCCATGTCGATGATTACCCAGTCCGCGATCTCCCCGGCGAGCAGCCTGGCGCACCGCTGCAGGGTCACCGCCTCGCTGAACGTGCTGTTGTCGAGCAGCAGCCGGGTGACCGTGGTCACCATGTCCATCCGCTGGGTCATCGACGCGATGGACGCATCGGTGCCCGGGGCGGCTTTCGCCGCCTCTTTTCCTGCCTCTTTCCCCGCCGCCCTGGACGGCTGCGAGCGGGCCGGCGCGGTCTGCTGGGGCGCCGCGGTGATCACCAGCACCGGCGGATCGCCAGGCAGGTCGATCGCGGTGGCGGTCAGCGTGATGTCCAGCTGGCCCTCGGCCGCCAGCATGCGGCAGTCGGCCCGCCGCGGGCCGCCGGTCCGCGCGACGGCGGCGAGCTGCGTCTGCACGGCCGCCCGCGACCCGAGGTCCACGAAGTTTGTCAGCGGCTTTCCCGTCGCGTATCCGGTCGGCACGCCGAGCAGCGTGGCGGCCCCCGAGTTCGCCCGCCGGATGGTCCCGTCCCGCTCGAGCAGGAACAATGCGACCGGGGCCTGCTGGAACGCGGCGTGCAGCAGCCGCCGTTCGGCCCGGATGGTCTCCGGTACCCCGTCGGCGGCTTCGTCGCCGGGCACGCCGTCCGTCAGGGAGCCGCCGAGCAGCGCTTCGATCGCGCCGTCGAGCTCCGTCAGCGCGGCGTCAAGCAGCGCCTCGTGGTCACCGCCGGGCACCCGCGTGGCCTGGCGCAGCGCGTCACGCCGCGCCGCCAGGCCCGCCAGCTGCTCTTTAGGCCATCCGCCCTGCGGCATCTCCCCGCCATTCACGCACGTCGGTCTCGGGTCACGGGCCCGCGGTTCGTCCAGGGCCGGCGGCCCCGGCTGTTAAACACTACGGCACCCGACCGGCTCAGGGAGACATCGCGCACCGTTCGTCCCGCGGGCCTGTTCCCTGATTAACCCGGCCGCGTCGCCCGCCTTCCCGGCTCCCCGGCCAGCCGCGTCGCGACCATCTGATAACAGCAAGAAACGGCGAGCGTCGCGCTCGTCCCAAAGGATTCAGCGCCTACGAGGGAAGGCAGGGGATCATAGGCTGCGCCAGCGAACTCACCCCTTGGGAAGGATGCCAGTGCCTGCCTAGAGTGATTGTCTGTATGACCAGCAACGGAGCCGTCCGTAGTGCGTCGCGGCCGGCGGGCATCGCCCCGCTGCGGCCCGGAGGGAGTGGCCATGACGGTGAAGACTGAGGATGCCTCGGCTGGACGATCTGGTGGGCGGGTATCTGGCCGGGGTCCGAGGCAGAACGGGACGGTGGAGCACCTGAGCCGCGCGGACCGGGTGGCCAAGGGCAAGGATGCCCGGGCGGTGGCCCCGCTGGAATCGAATGCCGAGTTCTCGCCGGGCCCGGAGCGGGATCCGGTCGGGCTGCTGCTGGGCCAGGCGGCGTCGCGGGTGCCGGAGCTGGTGCCGGTCCGGCACGGGCGGATGCTGGTGTCCCCGTTCACGTACTACCGGGGCGCTGCCCTGCCGATGGCGGCGGACCTGGCAGGCACGCCCGCCTCCGGGCTGCGGGTGCAGCTGTGCGGGGACGCCCACCTGTCGAATTTCGGCGCGTTCGCCTCACCGGAGCGTAACCTCGTCTTCGACGTCAACGACTTCGACGAGACCCTGCCCGGCCCGTTCGAGTGGGACGTCAAGCGGCTGGCCGCGAGCCTGGCCGTGGCAGGGCGGGACAGCGGCTTTCCCGCCAAGGCCCGGCGCAAGATCGCTCTGGCGGCGGCCGAACGCTACCGCACCGCGATGCGCGAGTTCGCGGAGCAGACCTTCCTGGACGTCTGGTACGCGCACCTGGACATCGAGCCGGCCGTCGCCGAATTCAGGTCCCAGGTCAAGGCGAAAAGGTTCAAGCTCGCCGAGAAGCTGCTGGCCAAGGCCCACACCAGCGACAGCACGAAGGCGCTGGACAAGCTGACCGCCGTAGTCGACGGGCGGCGGCGGATCATCAGTGACCCGCCGATGATCGTC
This sequence comes from Trebonia sp., assembly GCA_036271115.1. Classification (GTDB taxonomy): domain Bacteria; phylum Actinomycetota; class Actinomycetes; order Streptosporangiales; family Streptosporangiaceae; genus Trebonia. The sequence goes on along the minus strand of DATBBI010000227.1, from coordinate 9,887 downwards.
CCGGTCGAGGAGATCTTCGCCGACGTGCAGGCCGACATGATCTACAAGCTGATCCACACCGTGCTGGGCAAGTACCGGCGCACCCTGCAGTCCGACCGGCGGCACCTGCTCGAGCAGTTCACCCTGGTGCAGGTGGCCCGCAAGGTCGTCGGGGTCGGCAGCGTCGGCACCCGCGCCTGGGTCGTGCTGCTGGACGCCGGAGACGGCAATGAGCCGCTGTTCCTGCAGGCCAAGGAGGCCCAGCCGTCGGTCCTGGCGGACTACGCCGGGCGCAGCCAGTACAACAACCAGGGCGAGCGGGTCGTCGCCGGGCAGCACCTGCAGCAGGCCCAGAGCGACATCTTCCTCGGCTGGACCCGCGCCCCCAACCCCCTCGACGGGGTGGACCGCGATTTCTACGTCCGCCAGCTGAAGGACTGGAAGCTCTCGGTGCCGATCGAGCTGTTCCTCCCCGAGGGCATGGCGCTATACGCCCGGCTGTGCGGCTGGACCCTGGCCCGGGCCCACGCCCGCTCCGGGGACCGCATCGCCCTGGCCGCCTACCTCGGCGGCTCGGCCAAGTTCGACGAGGCCATCGCCGACTTCGCCGAAACCTACGCCGACCAGAACGAACGCGACTACGCCGCCCTCCAGGCCGCGGTGAAAGCCGGCAAGGCCGAAGCCACCACCGAAATCTAAGCTGCCAGTTAGCTTCTGGCTACTCAGGCGGTTCCACAGGTACAGCGAACCCCTAGAGCGGGTCGATTGCGTAATCGACAGGTTGAGCCCCGCACGTTTAGGCGCGGACCTGAGGGTAGGCGAAGAGAAGACAAAATCGACCAAGGAGGAGCGCCGTCATGGCTCTTATCCTGCTCATTCTCCTGCTGGCGATCCTGCTGGGGGGACTTGGCTTCGCCCTGCACGCCCTGTGGTGGATTGCGGCGATCGTCCTTATCGTGTGGCTCGTCGGCTTCGTCTTCCGTGCCGGTGAAGGACGCCGCTGGTACCGGTGGTGACCTGGTAACCCGCGAAGGACCTCGATAACCCGCCGGAGTCCACGAGGCCCGGCGGGTTATCGCTGTGCGGGGGGCCTCCGCGGACAGCGGTTGCCCAAACGAGGAGTTTCGCGGCCATAGCACCGGGTAGCCGGGCGCAGCCAACAGACCAGAATCCGATGGAGCGATACGGAGGGATCATGAAGGCCGTCATCTACAAGGACGCCTACACCGTCGCCGTCGAAGACGTGCCGGAGCCGAAGATCGAGGACCCGCGCGACGTGATCGTCAAGATCACCTCGACCAACATCTGCGGCAGCGACCTGCATATGTACGAGGGCAGGACCAACGTCGAACAGGGCAAGATCCTCGGCCACGAGAACATGGGGGTCGTCGCCGAGACTGGGTCGGCCGTGGAGAACTTCAGGCCGGGCGACCGGGTGTCGGTGCCGTTCAACGTGGCCTGCGGCACCTGCTACAACTGCGTGCACGGCTGGACGTCGTTCTGCACGCGCACCAACCCGACCGAGGGCGTGGACGGCGGCGCGTACGGCTACGCCTCGATGGGGCCGTACGCGGGCGGCCAGGCGGAGTACCTGCGGGTGCCGTACGCCGACTTCAACCTGCTCAAGCTGCCGCCGGGTACGGAGTACGAGCGAGACTTCACGATGCTGTCGGACATCTTCCCCACGGCCTACTTCGGCACCGACCTGGCGGGTGTCAGCCCGGGGGACACCGTAGTGGTGTACGGCGCGGGGCCGGTCGGCCTGCTCGCGGTGCACAGCGCCATGCTGCGCGGCGCCGCGCAGGTGTTCGCCGTTGACATGCACCCCGACCGGCTGCGCATCGCCGAGGAGTTCGGCGGCACCCCGGTCAACATTGACGGCGGGGACCCGGCCGAGCAGATCGTCGAGGCGACCGGCGGCATGGGAGCCGACTGCGGCGTTGAGGCCGTCGGCTACCAGGCGCACGACCCGGCCGGCGACGAGCACCCCGAACTGGTGATGGACTGGCTGGTCAAGAGCGTCCGGACCACCGGCCGGCTAGGCGTGATCGGCGTATATATGCCGCAGGATCCTGGCGCCGCCACCGAAGAGGCGAAGGGCGGCAAGATCGCGTTCGACTTCGGCAGGCTGTTCCAGAAGGGCCAGAGCCTCGGCACCGGGCAGTGCCCGGTCAAGCGGTACAACGAGCAGCTGCGCGACCTGATCATCGGCGGCCGGGCAACCCCGTCCAAGATCGTGTCGCACGAGCTGCCGCTGACCGAGGCGCCTGGCGCCTACGACAAGTTTGACAAGCGGGCGGACGGCTACACCAAGGTCATCCTGCACCCCGCCGCCTGAGCGGCCTGAGCCGCCAGAGCCGCCCGAAGCCGCCTGAGCCGCCCGGGCGCGGGGCCCGGGCAGCTCAGGCACCCTCCCTAGATCTGGGAGACCCGGGTGTCGACCTGCCCGCCGTACTGCGTCACCAGGTCGTCAAGAACGACTGCGAGCTCGTTCAGCCGAGCGAGGTGAGCCGGGGTGAGCTCCTGCAAAATCCGGTCGCCCGCGTCGGTCAGCCGGACCCGCACCACGCGGCCGTCGTGCGGGTCTCTGGTCCGCTCGATCAGTCCCGCCGCCACGGCGCGGTCCACGAGCTCCACGGTGCTGTGCGGGCGCAGCAGCAGGTAGCCGGCCAGCTCGCCGATGGTGGGCGGGAGGTCGCCGGGGTGTCCCTTGACCGCCACCAGCAGCTGATGCTGGACGTGCGTGATGCCCTCGGCCTGGGCCTGGTCTTCGCTCCAGCGCTGGAAGCGCCGCAGCGCCACGCGGAACTCAAGTAGTCGCTCGAAGTCGCGTCGGGTTGGCCGGGGCATCATCACCCTTCCTGACAGGTACGCGACACTATATCGCGGAACGAGAGATGTAGCCCGCGCGACGCGAGCGGCTCGTCATCGGACTGTCACCGCGGCGCCCGGCTCTCTCGCGGATCAGGCGCCATGATGTCTTCCCGTCCTGGCGGGTCGGGCGGCAGCGGCGAGTGGTCGCCGCCCTGGTAGCGGGGCGGCAGGTAGCGGTTCGTCGACTGGGACGCCAATACGTCCTCGTTGCCGTCATTATCGGGTGGCAGCGGCACGGTGCGCTCGTCCAGAGGCATGGTCTCCTCCTCGGGGGTGTTCTCGCTAACGTGATCCGATACCGTAAAGTATATCGTGTAACGAACTATATTATCAAGCAAAAATATCGTGGCACGATTTAAAGATGCGCCAGGCAGGATGGTCAGGCGGAAGACAGGAAATGGCGGCCACCGGGCAGGCGGCCGGGTCCTCAGGATCCGGCCAGCCAGCGCTCGATGCAGTTGAGCAGCTCGTCCGTGTCGACCGGCTTGGTGACGTAGTCGCTCGCGCCCGCGGCCAGGCTCTTCTGCCGGTCGCTTGGCATCGCGCGGGCGGTGACCGCGATGATCGGCAGCGTCGCGAACTGCGGCATCTGGCGGATCACGGTCATCGCCGCGTAGCCGTCCATGCCGGGCATCATGATGTCCATCAGGATAAGGTCGGTGCCAGGAGTGGCGAGCAGAGCCTCGATGCCCTGCCGCCCGTCGGACGCGTGCGCCACCTGCATGCCGTGCAGTTCCAGCGTGCTGCTCAGCGCGAAGACGTTGCGCGCGTCGTCGTCGATCACCAGCACACGCTTGCCCTGCAGCGCCTGGCGGCCCATGCCTGGCGCGCTGTGCGCGGCTGGGGCGTCGCTGGCCAGCGGGGGCACCTGGCCGGGCCGCGTCGCGGACAGGTACAGCCCGATACGCTCGCGCAGGTGGTCAAGGGACGGCAGCAGCTCGAGCCTGCCGTGATTCGAGCGCAGCACCGCCAGCCGCCCCTGGCCGTGGCCGTCGGCCGGGCGGTCCGCGCTGTGCGCGAGCACGGGGATGTCCCGTAGCTCCTGGTGCTCCCTGACCTGCTCGAGGAACTGCACGGCGGACGACTGGGCGAGGTCGACCACCACACAGCGGAACGGCTCGGCCATCAAGGTGGTGATGGCCTGTGCCGGGCTCGTGGCCGTGCTGACGCCAATGGTCCCGTCGGTCTCGGTGAGATCGGAGATCGCGCTGTGCGCGAGCAGCGTGAGGAGGCCACTGCCGCTGCCCTCGAACACCAGCACGTTCCTGACCGCCGTCCCGGGCCCGGCGGCGCCGAGCCCCTCGGGGGCAGCGGCCGCGGCCAGGGCCGCGATATAGGCGCCGGCGGTCTTGACGCGCTGCGCGACCGTCGTCACCGTGTGCCCAGACGGGCCCTCCACGACCGCCTCGTCGTTCCCGCCCAGCGGGCCAAGGCCGTCACCGCCGGCCAGCTCGTCGGTCGCGGCGAGGTCGACGGCCAGGGTGTCCAGCGCGCCCAGGTCGTTCACCTCGTACCAGTCGGCCGCGCCCCCGGCCCGCGCTCCGGCAGGCCCGCCGGGCCGACCAGGGTCACCAGGACCGCTGGCGTCGTCGCCAAAGTCGCCAAGGCCTGCTGCGTCGCCAGGTTCGGCCAGCGCAGCCAGCCTCGCCAGGCCGTCAGAGCCATCCTCCGGCGCCCCATCCGCCCCGTCCGCTCCGTCCACTCGGCCCGCCGCGCCGAACTCGCCGCCGGCCACGTCCGCCGCCGGGATGTCCGGCAGCGTCGCCGGCGCGTACAGAGTGAACGTGCTGCCCCTGCCCAGGTCGCTCTCCGCGGTGATGCGGCCGCCGAGCAGCGCGGTGACCTCGCTGGCGATGGACAGCCCAAGCCCGGTGCCGCCGAACCGGCGGTTGAGCGTGCCGTCCCCTTGCTGGAAGGCGCCGAAGATCACGGCGAGGTTCTCCGGCGCGATGCCGATTCCGGTGTCGGTGACGGAGAACGCGAGCAGGCTGCCATCGCCATCCCCGTCCCCGTCCCCGTCCCCGTATCCGTCCCCGGCGCCCACGGCCGGCAGCACGGAATCCGCCAGCGCCTCGGCCGCCGTCGCCGCGGAAACGGCCCGTACCCGTAGCTCCACCTGCCCGTTCTCGGTGAACTTGACCGCGTTCGACAGCAGGTTGCCGAGCACCTGCCGCAGCCGCTGCCGGTCGGTCACCAGCTCGGCGGGCGCCGACGGCTCGATCGCGATCGCGAAGTCCAGCCCCTTCTCCGCGGTCAGCGGGCCGAACGTCGCCCGCAAGTCCTCCACCAGCGCGCTGAGCAGGAACCGCTCGGGATGCACGTCGAGCCGCCCCGCCTCCACCTTGGACAGGTCGAGGATGTCGTTGATGAGCTGCAGCAGGTCAGAGCCCGCCGAGTGGATGACGTTCGCGTACTCGACCTGCTTGGCCGTGAGGTTACGCCCCGGGTTCTGCGCGAGCAGCCGCGCCAGGATGAGCAGGCTGTTGAGCGGGGTCCGCAGCTCGTGCGACATGTTCGCCAGGAACTGCGATTTGTACTGCGACGCCAGGCCGAGCTGCCTGGCGCGCTCCTCGATCTCCTCGCGCGCCCGGGAGATCTCCGCGTTCTTGGCCTCGATGTCCTGCTTCTGGGCGGCGAGCAGCGCGGCCTTCTCCTCCAGGTCCGCGTTGGACAGCGTCAGTTCCTCTGACCGCGACTGCAGCTCGGACGACCGCGCCTGCAGCTCCGCGGTCAGCCGCTGCGACTGCCCGAGCAGCGTGTCCGTCCGCGCGTTGGCGATGATGGCGTTGACGCTGACCCCGAGCGTCTCGGTGAGCTGCTCGAGGAAGTCGATCTGGATCGGCGTGAACTTGCTGAACGACGCGAGTTCCACCACGCCCATCACGCTGTCCTCGAACTTGATGGGCATGACAGCGAGGTTCGCCGGTGGCGCCTCGCCGAGCCCTGAGCTGATCCTGATGTAGCCGGGCGGGATCTCGTCGACCACGATCGCCCGCTTGCTCTTGGCAACCTGGCCGATCAGCGACTGCCCGATCCGGTACTGGATCGGGGCGTCCTTGTCGGCGCGCAGCCCGTAGCCCGCGATCAGCCGCAGCCTGGTCTCGCCGCCCGCCTCCTCGCTCAGGAAGAACGTCCCGTGCTGCGCCCCGAGCAGCGGCGCCAGCTCCTCCATGATCAGCTCGGCGACCACCTCGAGGTCCCGGTGGCCCTGCATCATCGAGCCGATGCTGGCTAGGTTCGACTTCAGCCATTCCTGGTCGCGGGAGGCCTGCACGCTCTCGCGCAGCGACCGCACCATCGCGTTGATGTTGTCCTTGAGCTCGGCGACCTCGCCCTCGGCCTCGACCGAGATCGTCCTGGTCAGGTCTCCGGCGGCGACCGCGCTGGTCACCGCGCCGATCGCGCGGACCTGCCTGGTCAGGTTCCCGGCCAGCTCGTTGACGTTCTCCGTCAGCCGCTTCCAGGTGCCGGACACGCCCTCGACCTCGGCCTGCCCGCCGAGCTTGCCCTCCCTGCCGACCTCGCGCGCCACCCGGGTGACCTCGGCCGCGAACGCGGACAGCTGGTCCACCATCGTGTTGATCGTGGTCTTGAGCTCGAGGATCTCCCCGCGCGCGTCCACGTCGATCTTCTTGGTCAGGTCACCCTGCGCCACCGCCGTGGTGACCTGCGCGATGTTCCGCACCTGACTGGTCAGGTTGGTCGCCATCGAGTTGACGTTGTCGGTCAGGTCCTTCCAGGTCCCCGACACGCCGCGGACCTCGGCCTGGCCGCCGAGGTTGCCCTGGGTGCCCACCTCGCGCGCCACCCGCGTCACCTCGTCGGCGAACCCGGACAGCTGGTCGACCATGGTGTTCAGCGTGGTCTTCAGCTCCAGGATCTCGCCTTGGGCCTCCACGCCGATCTTCTGGCTCAGGTCGCCCTTGGCCACCGCGGTGGCCACCTGCGCGATGTTCCGCACCTGCGTGGTGAGGTTGCCCGCCATCGCGTTCACGGAGTCGGTCAGGTCCTTCCACGTGCCGGAAACGCCGGGCACGTGCGCCTGCCCGCCGAGCTTGCCCTCGGTGCCCACCTCGCGGGCCACCCGGGTCACCTCGGCGGTGAACTGGTCAAGCTGGTCGGCCATGCCGTTGAAGACGGAAGCGATCTCATCGACGAGCGGGTCACCCGTCGGTGCCAGCCGCCTGCTGAAGTCGCCACCGCGCACCGCTGTAAGGCCCGCGAGCAGCTGCTCGAGGGCCGCTCTGTCGAGCCGCGGTGGCTGGTGATCAACGTCTGTCATGGGCTGTTCCGTATACCCTCCGTCGGCGCGGGTAATCCGCGGTGGCTAGCTCTCCGCCGCTTAAGTCAAAAGTATTCCGAACGGGCGCGGCTGTCTCGCGGCTGTCCAGCTCTCTCCCGCAGGTGCAGGTCAGCCTGGCCTTAATTTCTCGCGGAGGTGGTACGGTTTCCGCATTCGCGGCGGCCAGGTGGCGGGGAGGCGGTGTCGTTGGCCGGCACCAACGGTGACGACGTGCCGCGGCTAGCCGCGGTGGTCGAGCGTCAGCGGCGCGAGCTCGCGCTGGCGCGCGCCGAGGCGGACCTGACGGCCGTCATCGCGATGGCCAGGGGCGTGCTGATGGAACGGCACGGCTGGTCCGTGACCGAGACGGCCAGGGAGCTCACCGACATGGCCGCCGCCGCGGGGATGCCCGAGCACGAGATGGCGGCCGCCGTGCTCAGGCAGGAATCGCTGACCGGGCCAGAACTAGCAGAGCCGGACCACGAGCCGCGGCTAGCGGACGATCCTGCGGCCGTCGTCGCGGCCGAACGGGCGCGGGACGGCGCCGAGCTGCTCGGCGCCCTCGCCGAGCAGCTGCGGCCCCGGTTCGGCGCGGTCGCGGTCGCAGTGTGGCTGCTCGACGCCGACGGCGCACTGGAGATGCTCGGCGCCGACGGCCTCGGCGGTACCGAGTCGAGCCGGTGGCGGCGACTGCCGCCGCAGTTCGACTGCGCGGAGCAGTGGGTGGCGTTCACCGGAGACGACCTGTGGGAACTGACCGGACCCTCGCCGGAGACGGGTCGGCAGCCCGCGATCGCGCCATGGGGCAGCGCCGCTGCCCGCGCGGTGCTGGCGCTGTGGCACAGGTCAGGCGCCAGGCTCGGCGTGGCGGAGGTCTGGTGGCAGGCGCCGCGCGACGACCTCGACGCCGCCGCGCGGGCGAGGCTGACCGCAGTCGTCGCCGGGTTCGCGGACGTGCTCGGCGTGCGCATGGCGAATGAAACGGTCGGGTCGACCGCCCCGTCTCCCGGGGTGTTCACGCTGCTTGACGAGATCGCCGACTCTGTGCTGATCCTCCGGCCGCTGCGCGACGAAAGCGGCGCGCTGGCCGACTTCGCCATGATGCACAAGAGCCCCGGCTACGTGGACCCGGTCGGCCGCCGGCCCGCAGAGCTGGCCGGCTTGACCCTGCTGGAGGCGTATCCCTCGTCGGGGTCGCCCGACGGCTTGTTCGCCAGGGCCAGCCGGGTGCTGGCGACCGGCCGCGCCGAGCAGGTCCCCGGGGCCAGCACCGCCCCGCTCGCGGGCGGCAAGGACGCGGTCGAGGTCGCGGACCTGCGCGTCGCGCCGTTCTTCGCCGGAGTGATCTGCACCTGGCGGAAGCTTGGCGAGCCGGAGCGGCTCGCGGACCTGCTCGGCAACGCGCAGCGGCTCGGCCGGATTGGCGGCTGGGACGAGAACCTCACGACAGGGACAGTCCGCTGGACCAGCGCCGCGTTCGCCCTGTTCGGGCTCGACCCGGAGCAGGCCGCCCCGATCCCCATCGCCGACCTGCACAGCTTCGTCATCGCAGCGGACCGGGCCGCCGTCCGGCGGTTCCGTCAGGCGCTGCTGCGGACCAGGGAATCAGGCGTCGCGGTGTTCCGTATCGTCCGGCCCGGCGACACGGCGGTCAGGCAGATCCGCGTCTTCGCCGAGCCGGTCCTCGCCGGCGAGGACGTGGTGGGGCTGCGCGGCGCCTTCCAGGACGTGTCCGCGCACTACCAGACCCAGGTGGCGCTGGCCGCGACCCGTGACCAGCTCGCCGACAGCGAACAGCGCGCCGCGGAGGAACACCAGCTCGCGTTCCGGCTGCAGCGCGCGATCATGCCGCCGGACGTGCCGCCGGCGGCGGCGGCGGGCCTGGACGTCGCGGTGCGCTACCGCCCGGCGGAGTCCGGGCGGCTGGTGGGCGGGGACTGGTACGACACGCTGCTGCTGCCGGGCAAGGACCTGCTGCTCGTGGTGGGCGACATCACCGGTCACGGCATCGACGCGGTGACCGGCATGGTCGCCGCGCGCAACGCGCTGCGCGGGCTGACGGCGACCGGTGCCAGCCCCGCCGAGCTGCTCAGGCACCTCAACTACTCGGCCTGCCACCTCACCGAGGGCATCGCGGGAACCGTGGTCTGCGGCCGGTACGACCCGGACACCCGGGTGCTGCGGTGGGCGCGAGCCGGCCACCTGCCGCCGATCCTGGCGCGCGCGGGGAAGGCGGAAACGCTGCCGCTGCCCGGCGGCGTGCTGCTCGGTCTCGACCCTTCCGCCGAATACGACGAGGCCAGTCTCCAGCTGCATAGCGGCGACATGCTGCTGCTGTTCACCGACGGCCTGATCGAGCGCCGGGAGGGCTCGATCAGCGACGCGCTCGGCGAGCTCACCGCGGCCGCCGCCCCGCCCGCCGACGACGCGGCCAGCCTGGCCGACCGCATCCTGTCCAGCGCGGTCTCCGACACCGGCGACGACGCCTGCCTCGTCACGATCCGCATCCTGTAGGAACCACCCCGTGATGCCTTCCGCAGTTGCAACCCATCAATGAATACGATATAGTGTTCGTGTAGATACTTTTAATGTACATAAATTTGCTAACAGGGAGCTGTAGTGTCCGAAGCCTCGTTCCCCGGTCCCGGGCCAGACGGCGAGCAGCCGCCGCCCGGCACCCCGGCGCGGGACGATGACTGGGACGGCGACGCGGAGATGGCAGCGTATTTCGCCGACCTGGACGCGGGCCGGG
>DATBBI010000226.1:0-3742 GCA_036271115.1 Trebonia sp. | reverse complement strand
TGAAAATAGCGATCTCCTGCCGAATCTTCTGCACGAAGAATTCGAGATGCAGATGCGCGGCTACAGCCGCCGCCAGGTTGACGACTTCGTAGCGCGCCGCAACAACGAGATCCGCGAACTGGAGCAGCGTCTCGCCCGGTCGCTTGACGAGAGCGAGCACTTGCGGCGTGAGATGTCCACTGTCCGGCAGCAGGCGCTCGCCGGCAGGCCCGCGCACGAGGAGGTCAGCGAGCGCATCGCCCAGATCCTGAGGCTCGCTGACGATGAGGCGAAGGCCCAGAAGAGCAAGGCTGACGATGACATTGCCAAGCTCCGCTCCGAGGCTCAGCAGGAATCGGAACGAGTCCGCGTAGACGCACGCGAGCAGGCTGAACGGATGCTCACGGCGGCGCAGGAGCAGGCCGAGCGCGCGATCTCCGCGGCGCGGAACGAGGCGGACAAGACCCGCACAGCAGCGCGCACCGAGGCGGACCGGCTGACCAGCGACACCAGGAAGAAGGCGGACGCCGCCCTGGCCAACGCCAAGTCGCAGGCCAAGAAGGTGCTCGACGAGGCCACCGCCCGCGCCACGGCGATTCACGACGGCGCCGAGCGCAGGCTCAACCTGCTGAGCACCAGGCACGCGGAGACCGTTCGGCGGCTCACCGACATCCTGGACGGCGTGCAGGGCCTTGTCGCAGCCGAAGCCGCCCGCATGTCACTCGAGGAAGAGGTCAACCAGTCCGTCAGTAAGGCAATCAGCCTGGCGGAAGCGGCCGACTCCGGCGACGGCAAGGACGCGGACGACCTCGATCTGGCATTGCTGGCGCCCCCGGCGCCCGAGACGGTCGCTGTCGGCACCCCGGCGCCGCCGCGCGATGCCCAGCAAGGCCGTCCGGCGCAGCCCCCGCCGCCGCCACAGTCGCGGCCAGGGTCTGGAGCCCCCAGCGCTCCGGCTGGACCTGCTGACGCCCCGGCTGGCGGACCTGGTCCTGTGCCGGGCGGCGCCGGGCGCACGGTCCCCGGGGGGCGCCCTGCCGGTGCCCCCCAGACGCAGCCTATGCCGGGTGCTCCCAACGGCCCCGGTTCCCCCGGCGGTCCTGGCGGCCCCGGCAGGCCGGGCGGGCAGGATGGTGCGCAGCGCCCGCCTATCCCCATGCCGGGCGGATCGCCCCGTACCAGCCAGGCGATGCCCGGCACACCGTCTGGGCGGCTGGGAACCCAGGGCCGCGGCGGCTTGACCGACCCTGATGAGCCGGCCGAGGGCCTGCGCCTGATGGAGTAGAGAACACCCGCTGATGGGGCGTGCCGGCGGCACGCCCCATCAGCGTTCCTGGCCGCTGTTACGTCAGCGTGTCCAGGCGCTTGAGGATGACGCCCTCGCGGAGGGCCCAGGGGCAGATCTCCAGCTGCGGGATCTTCATCAGGTCCATCACGGCGTCCGCTACGACGGCGCCGGCCGGCAGCTGGGCCGACCTGGCCTCGGAGACCCCGGGCAGCCGGGCCCGCTCGGCGCTGTCCACCGCCGCAAGCCGCCCCACCAGCATGCCGACGTCCGTGTGCTTGAGGAAGCGCTTCGCGTGGAAGCCCTCGTCCGAAGGCGCCGCGCCGGCGATCCGCGCCAGTTGCCTGAACGTCTTGGAGGTCCCGACCGCGTGGTCGACGGGGCCGCTGCGGAGCAGGCTTCCGGCCTGCCTGGCGATCTCCGCCCTCACGTACTTCCGCATCGCGCGCAGCTCCTTCTGCGGCGGCGGGTCGGTACTCAGGCGCTCCCTGGTCAGGCGCCCGGCGCCGAGCGGCAGCGAGATCGCCACTTCCGGCTCCTCGTCCTGTCCCGCGGCGATCTCGAGTGAGCCGCCGCCAATGTCGACTACCAGCAGCCGTCCCGACGACCAGCCGAACCAGCGGCGCGCGGCCAGGAACGTCAGCCTGGCCTCGTGCTCGCCGGACAGCACCCTGATGTGCGCCCCGGTCCGTTCCTGCACCCGGTGGAGCACATCGTCACCGTTGTCCGCATCGCGGATCGCGGAGGTGGCGAAGGCGATAACGTCCTCGACCCCTTTGTCCTCCGCGATCCCCAGTGCCTCGGAGACCACCGCGGTCAGCTGTTTCTCGCCCATGTGGGACAGCGTGTTGTCCGGGTCAAGGTGCTCGGCGAGCCGAAGGTCCACCTTGTGCGAGAACGCCGGCAGCGGCGCCGCCCCCGGGTAGGCGTCGACAACAAGCAAGTGGACCGTGTTCGACCCGATGTCCAGCACTCCAAGCCGCATGGTCAGAAACTACCTTCCGGCCACGCCGTGACCGGCCCGATTGCCGTAAGGCACACCTCGTCCCCAGGAGCGGGCGCCCCGGCGCCGAGCATTCGCACCTGGAGCACGCCCGCGTCACCGGCGTCGACCGAGATGAGCGCATCATGACCGTGGTACCGCGCCTCAGTGACCTTACCGGTCACCCCCTCGGGGGAAAGCGCGAATGGCCCCAGCGCTATCTGCTCCGGCCTGATCAGCACCGTTACCTCCGCCCCCCCAACAGGTAGCTGCCCGCCGGGGCGTATTTCATGCCATCCCAGGGCGGTCCGGACACCCTGATTCTGGAGAACGCCGGGCAGCAGGTTCGCGATGCCGAGAAAGCCGGCGGTCCATGGGTCGGCAGGGGCACAGTAGACCTCCCGTGGCGGCACTGCCTGGGTCATCACGCCGTCCCGCAGCCGTCCTGCGGCACGAACCCGATGTGGCGGCGCTCCGGCGGGACCCGCCCGCGCGACCGCCCGCCGTCGACCACCTGGTCATGAGGTACCGTCGCCACCATGCGAAACGGCGAAGTCTCCTACTGGTGGCATGCGCTCGGCGGCTTCCCGCCCCGGCGCGCGTCGCTGCCCGGGCCGCTCGAGGCGGACGTCTGCATCGTGGGCGGCGGGTACACCGGCCTGTGGACCGCGTACTACCTCGCGGAGCGCCGCCCTGACGCGCGGATCGTGGTCCTCGAGGCGGCGTTCGCCGGGTACGGCGCCTCCGGCCGCAACGGCGGCTGGGTGACGTCGGAAATGCCCGGGTCGCGCGCCATCTACGCCCGGGGACCCGGCGGAGCGGCCGGCGTCAGGGCGCTGGAGGCAGAGCTGCAGTCGACGGTCGACGAGGTAGGGCGGGTCTGCGAGACGGAGTCGATCGACTGCGACTACGTCCGCGGCGGGCGGCTGACCGTGGCGACGTCGCCCACGCAACTGGCCAGGCTCAGGGCCGGCCTCACGCACCAACGCGCGTGGGGAGACGGGGACGACGTGTACACGTTCCTGTCCCGCGACGAGACCAGCGAGCGGATCAACGTGGCGGGCGCACTCGGCGGGCTGTACGCGCCGGCCAGCGCGCGGGTGCAGCCGGCCGCGCTGGCCGCGGGGCTCGCCGCGGCGGCGGAGCGCCGCGGCGTCGCCATCTACGAGGCGACCCCGGTGACGGAGATCCTGCCCGTTGGCTCGGGTGACCCGGATGGTGCCGGCGCGGTGGCGCGGACGATGTTCGGTGACGTCCGGGCCAGGTCGGTGCTGCGCTGCACTGAAGGGTTCACCGCCAGGCTTCCCGGGGCACGGCGCGCGCTGCTGCCGATGAACAGCTCGATGGTGGTAACCGAGCCGCTGCCCGCCGGCGTATGGAAGCAGATCGGCTGGGACGGCTTCGAGACGCTGTCCGATGAGGCGCACGCGTACATGTACGCGCAGCGGACCGCCGACGGGCGGATCGCGATCGGCGGCCGCGGCGTGCCGTACCGG
>DATBBI010000225.1:0-6371 GCA_036271115.1 Trebonia sp. | reverse complement strand
GCGTCACGGCCCAGCACGGCGGGCGGCGCCTGTCCGGCCGCGACAGCGATCGGGGACAGGCATTCGATGACCTCGGCGGCGCTGGTGACGAGCGTGCCTTGCCACTCCCTGATGATGTGGTGGCACCCCGCGGACAGGTCGGAGGTGACCGGGCCTGGCACCGCCATCAGTCGGCGGCTCAAGTCGCGGGCGTGACGGGCTGAGTTCAGCGCGCCGCTGCGCTGGCCCGCCTCGATGACGAGCGTTCCCGGGGTCAGCGCCGCGATGACCCGGTTGCGGACGAGGAACCTGAGCCTGGTGGCGTGAGCGCCCGGCGGCCACTCGCTGACCACCACTCCCTGCGCGGCGATCGCGTCGAGCAGCTCCGTGTGCCCGACCGGATAGGACACGTCTGCCCCGCAGGCCAGCACGGCGATCGTCACGCCCTCGGCGCCGAGCGCGCCGCGATGCGCCGCCGCGTCGACCCCGTAGGCGCCGCCGGAGATCACTGCCCAGCCGCGCGCGGCAACCGAGGCGGCGAACTCGGATGCGACGTAGGAGCCATAGGCGGTCGCTGCCCGGGATCCCACGATCGAGACCGAACGCAGGCAGCTGAACCTCAGGTCCGCGCTGCCGCGCAGCCACAGCGCGTACGGCTGCGCGTCGCCCAGGTCGCTGAGCTGCGCGGGCCATTCCGGGTCTCCGGGGCAGACCACCCTGATGCCGGCACGGCAAAAGCCAGCCACCTCGTCTGGCGACGGGACCTCAGCCAGCCGCACCTGCCAGCGCCGCATGGCTCGTGCCGCGGCTGCTCCGGGCGAGGCGAGACCGGGAAACTCGCCCGTTTTGATCGCCGCGAGTGTGCTCGCCGCTCCGCAGTCCCGGACCAGGGCGCCCAGCCTGAGGTCTCCCGGTTCGGCGAGGTACGTCAGCGCGGCGCGGGCGTAGGACTCCTCGTCGAGTGTGGCGCTCACTTGACCACCCCTAGCCATAGCGCGATCGCCACGTCGATCTCTCCGGCGCCAGGGCGGGGCTTGCCCGCCAGGTCGGCGACGCTCCAGGCCACCCGGACGATCTTGTCGGCGCCGCGCGCGGACACCTGACCGAGCTCCATCGCGCGGTCAAGCGACTTCAGCGCGCCCTGCTCGGGCTGGAAGGCCTGGCGTAGTTCAGCGCCAGGAATCTCGCCGTTCAGCCGCCATGGCGTCCCGGCTAGTCGCCGCGCGGCGCGGTCACGGGCTGCCGCGACTCGCCCCGCGACGACCGCGCTTGTTTCCGCGCGCTTGCGGTCGTACAGCATCTCCCGCCGGTTGACAGGCTCCAGGGTGATCTTGACGTCGACCCGGTCCAGCAGCGGGCCGCTCAGCCGCCCGAGGTACCGTCTGCGGGCCGCCGGGCTGCACTCGCATGCTGCACCGCCGGGCGTGGCTGCCCTGGCGCACGGACATGGGTTGGCCGCCAGGACCAGCGTGAACCGGGCCGGAAACCGGGCGGTCATCGCCTGGCGGGCGATCACCACCTCACCGGCCTCTAGCGGCTGCCGCAGCGCGTCTAGCACGTCCCGGCCGAATTCCGGGGCCTCGTCGAGAAACAGCACTCCGCGATGGGCCAGGCTGGCCGCGCCTGGCCGGATGAGCCCGCTGCCGCCGCCCACGATCGCGGCCTTGCTCGCCGTGTGGTGCGGCGCGCAAAACGGCGGCTCGGACACCAGCCCCGTCCCCGGTACCAGCGTGCCGGCCACCGAGTAGATCGACGTCACTTCCAGGGCCGCGGCGGCGTCCAGCCGCGGCAGGATGGTCGGCAGCCGCTCCGCAAGCATCGTCTTGCCAGCGCCTGGCGGCCCGAGCAGGGACAGGTTGTGGCCGCCTGCGGCGCAAATCTCGGCTGCCATCCTGGCCTCGGACTGGCCAAGCACATCAGCTAGATCCAGGACCGCTCTGGCCTTGAGCGGCTTGCTGCCGGGACCGCGAGGCCGCGGGGACGGCGCGGGCGACGGGGGCGGCGTCGGGGCAGGCCCGCCGCGCAGCCAGATCGCCACCTCCGCCAGGCTGCTCGCCGCGACCACGCGGACGCCCGGCACCAGCCTCGCCTCGGCCGCGTTCTCCGCCGCTACGACGACCGTGTCCACGCACGGCTCCGCCGTGGCGACCGCAGGCAGGACGCCAGGGACCGGTCGCAGTCGCCCGTCGAGGCCGAGTTCCGCGAGAAACATCTTCCCCGCCGGGGCGGACAGCGGCAGGGCGTTGTTAGCGGCCATGATGGCGACCGCCATGGCCAAGTCGAAACCGCTGCCGCGTTTGGGCAGGCTGGCCGGGGACAGGCCGACGGTGATCTTCTGCTGCGGCCAGCTCTCCCCGCTATTGGTGATTGCGGCGCGTATCCGGTCCCGCGCCTCCCGCAGCGCCGTATCAGGCAAGCCGATCAGGATCGTCATGGGCAATCCCTGGGCGATATCCGCTTCCACCTCGATCAGATGACCCTCGACGCCGACAATCGCGACCGAATGCGTCCGGGCGAGCGCCATCTAGACTGCCCCCCGGACATGCTCAACGGTGAACCCGCCGGCCCTGTCGTCCAGCAGCCCAACGACGTCAATGCGTATCTGGTCGAACCGGATCCCGTGCGCCATGAGCCAGCGGACGGCCAGCCTGCGCAGCCTGGCCTGTTTCGCCCGGCCGACCGCCTCGAGCGGAGTGCCGTACCGCGTGCCGGACCGGGTCTTCACCTCGCAGACGACGAACGTGTGCCGCTCGACCGCGACGATGTCGATCTCACCGTCAGCGCACCGCCAGTTGCGGTCAAGGATCCGGAAACCGCACCCCTCGAGGTAGGTAACCGCGGCCTGCTCACCGTCCCGCCCGAGCACGTCTTTCGCGCCCATCGTCATCACCTCCGGTAACGACGATGGCTCGCCACGCCAACGCGGCGCAGCACCGAATTCACGGCTGTGGATGAATCCTTAAGACCCGCCCCGCTGTGGATAAAGTTCCGCAGGACTGTCGGACCCTGCTGCTTTAATGCCCGGGGGCCTCGCGATTTGGCGCACGGCGAGCGGCCGTTCCCCCGGGTATTTCATGGGAACTGCGCGGCGAGTCCACGATCTAATGAGAGCCAACGGGTCGCCGTAGGGCAGACTCGGGCCTGGTAGCCGCTGGCAGGTGAGCACTCCCTCGATCTGGACCGTGAGTCCTGGCGAAAGACCGTGCCCCTGCCGGTAGGCGGGAGAGCTGAATCGCTGATGGGATGTCGTGCCCGGCCCTGTTCGGGGCCGTGAGCACTGCTTCATTAGGTCGCTGATTGTTCTTCCGAACGGCTGCCGGGGTCAACTGGCGTCTGGAACGGGGGACGAGTGCGGCTTTTTGCCGGAGATGACTGGGCCGAAGACCATCACGACGTTGAGCTGATGGACGTCGAGGGCCGGGTGCTGGCCCGGGGGAGGCTGCCCGAGGGAGTGGCGGGGATGGCCGGGTTCCA
Organism: Trebonia sp.; assembly: GCA_036271115.1. Lineage (GTDB taxonomy): Bacteria > Actinomycetota > Actinomycetes > Streptosporangiales > Streptosporangiaceae > Trebonia. Next base: position 2,918 of record DATBBI010000225.1, on the reverse strand, counting down.
CGCCATGGTCGCGGGGCTGGCTGGTGACGGCGCCCCCGGCGAGGTTCAGGTGCTCGTCGGGATCGAGACCGACCGGGGCCCGTGGGTAGCCGCGCTGGTCGCGGCCGGGTATGAGGTATTCGCGGTCAATCCGCTGCAGGCGGCCAGGTACCGGGAACGGCACGCCGTGTCCGGCGCCAAGAGCGACGCCGCCGACGCGCACGTGCTCGCTGACATGGTTCGCACCGACGCCCACCAGCTGAGGACCGTCGCAGGGGACAGCGAGCTGGCCGAGGCGGTCAAGGTCGTTACCCGGATGCACAAGACGCTGATCTGGGAGCGCACCCGCCATGGCCAGCGGCTGCGGCACGCCCTGCGCGAGTACTTCCCCGCCGCCCTGGAGGCGTTCGAGGACCTCGACGCCGCAGACGCCCTCGAGCTGCTGGCCAGGGCTCCCGACCCTGCCTCGGCGGCGAGGCTGACCATCAGCCAAATCAGCGCGGCGCTCAGGCGCGCCCGCCGCCGCGACGTCCCGGGCAGGGCCGCCGCCGTCCAGGCTGCCCTGCGGACCGCGCACCTGGGTCAGCCTGCCACGGTCACCGCCGCCTATGCCGCCTCGGTCCGTGCCCTGGCCGCGGTCCTGGTCACCCTCAATGAGCAGATCACGGTGCTGCAGGAGCAGGTGGCGGCCTATTTTGGCCAGCACCCGGCCGCTGAGATCATCCTCAGCCAGCCTGGCCTGGGACCGGTCCTCGGCGCCCGGGTGCTCGCAGAGTTCGGCGACGACCCGCACCGCTACGCCTCGGCGAAGGCCCGGAAGAACTACGCCGGAACCTCCCCGATCACCCGCGCCTCCGGCAAGAAGAAGACCACCCTGGCCCGGTTCGTGCACAACGACCGGCTCATCGACGCCCTCATGGCCCAGGCCTTCTCCGCCCTCAAGAGCTCACCGGGTGCCCGCGCCTACTACGACAAGCAGCGAGACCGCGGCGTCGAGTACAACGCCGCCCTGCGCCAGCTCGCCAACCGCCTCGTCGGGATCCTGCACGGCTGCATCAAAACCGGCACGCCCTACGACGAGGAAATCGCCTGGCCCCAGCACTCCGAACCCATCGCGGCTTGACATCTCAGCTCATGGGATGTCTTTCGCGTCCCTGATCTGCTCGCCTGAGGCGTCGGCCGGGGCCTGTTTTCAGTGTCGGGCCGTGCCTGGCTGCCCGGCTGTCGCGCCGGGCGGGCGGGGTTCCACGGTCCCTGGTGGTTTCTCCTTCCTGGTCGCCGGTACGGTTCCGGCTGGTCAGCCGGCCGGGAGGGCCTGCAGGACGCTGATCGCGGCGGTCAGATCGGCGGTCCACGGCCAGCGTTCGGCCAGTTTCAGCCGCAGGCGGCGGCCGCCGCGGGCGAGCCGTCCCGCGACGGCGAAGATGCGCAGGCGCAGGCGTTTCGGTTCCCAGCGGCGGGCGGGGCCGGCGAGGGCGAGCATCTGCATCCAGGCCAGCAGCTCGCAGGCCAGCGCGGTGATCTCGCACCAGACCTGGTTCTGCGCGTAGCCCTTCAGCGGCAGGTTCCGCAGCCCGGTGTCCTTGGCGCACCGGATCCGGTCCTCGCACCGGGCCCGCCGCCGGTGCCGCAGTTCCAGGCCGGCGAGCTGGCCGCGCTTCGCGTCGGTGGCCAGGGCGGTGAACCGGTGCCCGTCGATGTCGGTAAAGCGCAGCTGCGCGCCCGGGTGCGGGCGCTCCTTGCGGACGATGACCCGCATTCCCGCAGGCCAGGAGGATAGGTCGAGCAGGCCGGTGATGTCCGCGAGCCAGGCGCCCTTCCTGACCTCGCCGTCGCCGTCATAGGCGGGCGTCCACGCATCGGCGGGGACTTGGCCGATCGCTTCCCGGATGTCCTCGGTGATCGTCATGCCGACGGAGTAGCGCAGCCGCCGGGACCGGGAGGTCAGCCACTGCAGGAACTCATGCGTCCCGCCGGCCGAGTCGGCGCGGACCAGGACCCGGCGGCGGAGATGCCGCGGGAGCTGCGCCAGCGCGAGCCGGGTGGCCTCGATGTGGTCGGCGGCCGTGTTCGACCCGGCGTTCCCCGCCCTCAGCATGATCGCCAGCGGCTCGCCGTTCCCGTCCGCGCCGTGGTCGGCCCAGGCGGTCATGGGATGGAAGCCGAAGGTCTTCTTCCAGGTGGGCGCGGCCTGGTCTTTCTCCGAGTGCGCGATCACGATCGTCGCGTCCAGGTCGACGGTGACCAGGCCGCCGTCCGCGCCGGGAGCGTTCTGCCCGGCCAGCGCCCACGCCTGCTCGCGGGCCGCGGCCCGCGCCGCGCGGATCGCCTTCAGCGCCCGCGGCCCGTCCGCCGCCAGGTCCCTGACCAGCCGGGACACCACCGGGTCCGACGCGACCGGCCCCGCGAGCTCCGGCTGTTCCCGCAGCACCGCGATGTCGGCCAGGCAGTCGCCGCCCAGCGCGACCGCCGCCGCCAGGTCCGCGACGATCTTGCCCGGGTCGTGCACGGCCCGCGGCGCCCGCCACCGGGCCAGGCCCTGCGACAGGCCCCGGCCCAGTCCGGTCACCCGCAGGGTCTCCCACAGCAGGACGGCGCCGGCCTGCGAGACCAGGCCCCGGCCGTCGGCGGATACCGTGACGCGGGCGGTGCGTGCGCTATTCTTCACTGGAAAAGTGCCTTCGGCTGGTGACGGACAGGACCTTCGACAAGCCCTATTGTCCCAGTTCAGAGGCACTTTTTCATGTAAACGACCGAGTCTCAGGCAATCCAAGGTAATCCCAGGCGAAAGCCCGAGGCTAGGCCTATTGCCCGGCTTCTACGTCTAGCGGGCGAGATTATTGCGGGTGGTCAGAGTATCCGGGTGCTTGGCGCCGAGAACTCGCTCCTGGACGGGCAGCAGCGCGGCGTACTGCTCACGGGCCCTGGCCGCATTCCCC
>DATBBI010000224.1:0-7010 GCA_036271115.1 Trebonia sp. | reverse complement strand
AGTCACCCGCCGGAGCAGAAGTGGCAAGACGCCGACCGCGACAACGACAACCTGTTCGCCGGCGACGTCCAGACGCTGCGCTTCGGGGTGCGTGACGTGACTGTCCGGCGCTGCGCGCGGGCGGGGCAGCTGGCCGCGGCGCTGATGCGGCGCGGCTGGGACGGCGCCGGCTTGCATGCCTGCGGTGCGCGCTGTCAGGTAACGGCGCGTAACTCGCCGGGGTCGGCGGAGGTGCCGCGGATTCTGCGGTCGAGCTGACGGAGGAATTCCGGGTCATCGTCGGGGCCCTGCTGGATGTGCTGCCTGTCGCGGGATGGCTGCTTCCCGCGGGCGATCGGGTGCCGGGCGACCGCGGCGTCCGTCGTGGCCCAGGGGGAGTACCAGGTGCCGGCGCTGGCGGTCACCCGTGACTTGGAGCGCCGTGACCTGCGGGCGATGAGCCATGCCAGCGCGCCCACGACGAACGTCGCGGAGATGATGCAGATCCAGGTGCTCTTCGAGAGGCCTCGGTATTCCATGGTCGGCGTCAGCGCCGCGTCGGTGAGGCAGTAGAGCCAGCAGCCCGCCAGGAATAGGACAAAAAGGACACCTGACAGCAACATGGCGAAAGCCTAACCTCCGGTGTCCTGCTCCGTATCCCGATTGCTCATCTTTCACCACCTGCCTGTTTAGTTACCGTCTGTCACCCGGGGTGACGTGCGCGCCGAATCGGCATACTCTGGGCTTTGGGCACGAACAAGGGGAGTACCCAGCATGCGGCTACGCCTGTTCGCGCGGCTCCGCCGCATCGTCGGCTGGCGTTCGGATGACCAGGGCCAGGGCTATGCCCGGGCGCGGGACTCCTATCCCCGTGAAGACAGCGGCAGGCACCGCAGGAATCCGTCCGTCGCGCCGCCCCGCCCGACCGCGCAGCCGCCGGCAGCGGATACCGGTCTGATGCAGCCGCCGACAGAGCTGCCGCGGCGAACCCGGCCGTCGCAGCCGCCGTGGCCGCCGCAGTCTCCGAGGCCTGCTCAGCCGCTGAGGCCGTCGCAGCCTCCCGCGGGTTTCGCCTCGCAGCCGGCAGCACCGCGGAACTACGGCCCGCCGCCCGGCGCGGAACGGCCCGCGGGCGCGGGAGGCGGCGTCGGGCGCGCGCGGATCAGGGAGGTCCCGTTCGGCGCGGCGCCGTTGGAGGCGGCCGCCGTCACGCGGGAAGCTCACCAGGAAGCACAGGCACCAGGGATGCCGAGGCAGCCGTGGTACCAGGTGGTGGGCGAGTCGCAGGCCGCCGACCAGCAAGCTGAGTTCTTCGGCATGGTGGACGCGGCGGGTCTTGGCCAGGCGGCCACGGCGCCGCCGGCGGGCAACGCCACCCCAGCCACCGGCATGCGCGCGGCGCGCCCCGGTCGCCGCGCGGCGCTGCCGTTCGCGGCGCCGCACGCGAAGGGACACCCGCCGACCGCGGACGGTCGCCAGAACTGCGGTGCGCTCGAGGCGATCCTGTGGCGGCAGTGGGATGCCTCCGCGCCCCCGTCGGCTGAGGTTATCGCCGCCGTCGACCGCCTCGCGAGCTTTCCGCGGGCACTCCAGGAGAAGCTCGCCGCCGGGCTCGACGGCATCTACGTGGGCGACGGCGGGGTGCCCCAGCTCGACGACATGGGGGCACTGCACGGCGTGCCGCTGCCGTCCGGCCGGGCGACGTGGGATGCCTGCGCCGGGGCGTACGGCGAGCGCAAGATCGTGGTGGGATCCCGGCCGTCGCCGACCCCTGACGTGATGTGCCACGAGGTCGGGCACGCGCTCGACGATCTCGACAGCCCGCCTGGCAAGTGGCAATCCGACTCCGCCGAGTTCAGGATGATTTATGATCAGTGCCAGCCCTTTATCGCGAGCGACTTCCACCGCCAGCGAGGCGGCCTTGGCCGCAAGGAGTTCTTCGCCGACGCGTTTGCCGCGATAGCGTCGGCGCAGCGGCCAGCACTGGTCGACATGCTGAGCGGCAACACGCGCATCGCGTTGCGGGTGATGCTGTACTTCAACCGGCGTTATGGCATCTAGGTGATCAGGCGATGTTTGTCATTCGACTGCCGAACGGGAACCTGCAGGTTCCGGCGACCGCCATCCGTCAGGACGGCCCGGTCATCGGCGATGTGTACGTCGAGATCGGGCCGCAGGACGCGGACTACGACCGGCTCGCCGAGCAGGCGCTGACTCCCGACGAGGTCGAGCAGCGGCGGCAGGAGTGGCGCGCGGGCGACGCCGCGCTGCACAGGGAGTTCCTGGAGTTCGCCAGGCTAGTGGGCGATCAGTACTGGCCGGGCCAGGATCCCGAGGACGACTGACCCTCAACAGGGCGCAGCTTAACGGGGCACAAGTGGGCGAAGCGCGGACCTCAGTCACCCGAGGTCCGCGCTCAAAAGTCAAGCCGCAGGGTGCCCTTCAGGTGAAACCTCACTATCGCCGCGCAACAGGGCGCGCACCTCAGATTCACGGAACCGTCGGTGCCCGCCGGGCGTGCGGATGCTGGTGATCCGTCCTGACGCCGCCCACCTGGTGACAGTCTTCGGATCCACCCGGAACAGGGCGGCTACTTCCCCAGGGGTGAGCAGCCGCTCATTGTTGCCGTCCACGTCCCATCTCCTCGCCTCGGTCGGAGTATGCCCCTAGTTTGGCGACAAACGGATACTTTCTGCCCCAATTTCGGGAAATTGCCTCAGCGATTCGCTCGTCGCTCAGGGTGACTCACCAGTAAGTTCCGCATGACGTGGCACTACGCTGGACCGCGAGGAGGCTGACGCGTGGCTGAACTGGTTCCGCTCGACGAGATACGGGCCGCGGCGCACAGGATCGCGGGCGTCGTCGTCCGTACCCCGCTGGTCCCGTTCCCCGGCGCCGTGGCGCCAAGCGATGCCGCGCCACCGTCTCCCGGCCGGCCGGACCTGCTGGTCAAGCCCGAGTCGCTGCAGCCCACCGGCGCGTTCAAGCTGCGCGGTGCCTACAACGCGGTCGGCGCGCTGACCGAGGACCCCGCGATGAGGCCCGACGGCGTCGTCGCGCACTCGAGCGGCAACCACGGGTTCGCGGTCGCGTACGCGGCGGCGCTGCTCGGCGTCAAGGCGGCCATCGTCGTCCCGCGGGGCGCCCCGAGGGTCAAGACCGACGCGATCGCCGGCGCAGGCGCGGAACTCGTCTGGGTTGAGCCCACCCTCGCCGCGCGGGTCGAGGCGACCGGGCAGATCGTGAAGGACCGCCGCTACGCCGAGATCCCGCCCTTCGACGACCGGCTGGTGATCGCGGGGCAGGGGACGATCGGTCTCGAGATCGCGGAAGACCTCGCAGCCCGGCCCCCGCGGGCGGTTCTCGTCCCGGTCTCCGGCGGCGGCCTCATCTCCGGTATCGCGGTGGCCATCACGGCGCTCCTGCCGGAGACGAAGGTCATTGGCGTGGAGCCGGAACTCGCCGCCGACGCCCGCGACTCGCTGCGCAGCGGCACCCGGGTCGCCTGGCAGGCCGCCGACACCGCGCGGACCAAGGCCGACGCGCTGCGCGTGGAGCAGGTCGGCGAGCTGACCTTCCCGCACATCCGCGAGCTGGTCAGCGACATCGTCACGGTGACGGAAGACGAGATGCTCGCCGCGGTCAGGCAACTGGCCCTGCGAGCCCGGCTGGTGGCCGAGCCGGGCGGCGCGGTGGCCATGGCCGCGAGCATGTCCAGGTCCGCTGCCGAGCTGGGGCTCACGGCCGCCGACGGCGCCCCCCTGGTGGCCGTCCTATCCGGCGGCAACATCGACCCGGCATTGCTGGCCGGGGTCCTAGCCGAGGAAACGACGTCCTACAATCGGTAGTGCTATGCGAACTGGACTTGCCTATACGTCCGCACGGATCCTGCTGCTGGTTATCTCCGTCGTGCTGCTCTACCTGGCCGGCGCGCGCGGGATCCTGCTGCTCGCGCTCGCGTTCGTTATCAGCGCGCTCGCGAGCTACGTGCTGCTGTCCAGGCAGCGCGAGGTGCTGGCAGGGGCGCTGAACCGCCGACTGGGCCGCGTGACCGCCAAGGCGACAGAGTTCCGCGAGCGCCTCGAAGAGGGCACCGCCGTAGAAGATGCGGAAAACACCGCCGGAGAACCGGCGAACGCCGAGACGTCCGGCGAGGCAGTGCCGCGCGGCTAGGGCGCCGAACCCGCCAGCCAGCCGCCACGGGACAGATGCGCCAGCACGGCCGCCACCGCGTCGCGCCGGGACACGAGCGAGGTGTCCAGTACCACGTCGGCGTCTGTCGGCTCCTCATACGGGTCGGAAATCCCGGTGAAAGAACCGATCACCCCGGCGCGGGCCTTCGCGTACAGACCCTTCCTGTCCCGCGCCTCGCACACGGCGAGCGGCGTCGAGACGTGCACGAGCACGAAGTCGCCGACCTCGCTGACCATGGACCTGACCGCCGACCTGGCCGCCGCGTAGGGCGCGATCGGCGCGCAGATCGCGATCCCGCCATGCCGGGCCACCTCGGTCGCCACGTACCCGATCCGCGCGATGTTCAGGTCGCGGTCTTCACGGGAGAAGGTCAGCCCCGCCGACAGCAGCCGCCGCACGTGGTCGCCGTCGAGCAGCGACACGGTCCGGTCACCCCGCTCGAGAAGCGCGTCTCGCAGGTCGCGGGCGAGGGTGGACTTGCCTGACCCGGACAGTCCGGTGAAGAACACGACGAGGCCGCGCGCGGACCGCGGCGGCCGCGCCCTGCGCAGCTCCGTGGCCACGCCCTCCGGCATCAGCCACGTGGGCACCGGCTCGCCGGCGTCGAGAAGCTCGCCGAGCTCGGCGCCTGAGAGCTCGCCTCGCTCGGTACCCGGCGCGATCAGGCCAAGCGGCCGCCAGACCTCGGCCGCGGGGTCGTAGGCCCACTCGGGCTCGGTAAGCACTTCCACCCCGAGCTTGGCGGCCGCGTCCGTGCGCCCTCCCGCGTCGGTAAGCAGGTGCGTCGCACCGTGGGCGGCGGCGATCACCACCAGCGCCGCGAGCTCCTCGTCAGGATTCGCCCGGCGTGGCAGCGGCACGGGGACGACGAGCGTGCCGGCAGGCAGCTGCCGTGCCGCCGCGAGCACCGCCCGCACCAGGGCCTCCGGCCTGGTCACCACCGCGGCCGGGCCGGACACCAGCGGGAGCAGCAGGATCCGTGCCTTCAGCTGGCTGGCCAGGTGCCTGAGCTGGCCGATGTGCCGCTGCCCGAGCGGCCGCCTGGTGGCGAGCGCGAGCACCGGCCAGCCGGCGAACTCGGCCCGTACGTCGGCGGGTGCCCGCCGCAGCGCGCGGAACGGCCCGTGCTCCGGGGCGCGCAGCGCCGTGACGGGCCCCGCGAGCCGCAGCACCGGGCCTGTCTGTTCCGGCGATCCGACGGGCACTCGTTCGGAGATCTCGACCGCGGCGAGCGGCGACCCCTCCGCGTCTTGCAGTACCAGGTGGTCCGCGTCCGCGGGAACGGTACTGGCCGGGACGGTGAGGGTGACCGGCACCGGCCACGGCGTGCCGTCCGCTAGCTCTCCGCGCGCCGCCACGGTGGTCAGGTCGGCGGTGGTCAGGTAGCCGCCCAGCGGGGCGAACGCGCCAGAGGTGATCAGCTCAAGCTCACCGAGCTGCGCCTCGCCCGGAGTCCACGCGGGCCAGCCGGCCAGCTCGGCCGGCAGCTGTTCAACCGTCACGTGCGCCTCCGTCTTCGTGCTGCGCTCGCCGGGCGTAGCTAGACGACGCGCGCGAACTGGTCCTGCGGCCTGCGGATCACATAGAGCAGCTCATCGTGGCTGTCGCCGAAGCGTCCCCCGGTCAGCCGGGAGATAGCGCCGTAGGTGACACGCATCGACGATGATAGCCGGACTGGCTGCGACGGCAGCGTAAGCTCAGTGCCGCGCGCGGCGATGACCAGCCCTCGCATCAGCGTGTAGGAGGCGATTCCCGCGGCGCAGACCGCCTTCTCGTAAACCGCGGGGAACGGCCCGGGAGTGCCCGGGCGCAGCCGGGACCACAGGGCCTTGCGCGCGGGCCCCGGCAGCACCCGGTCGACCACGGCCGCCGCCGTGTACCTGTCCCTGGTCCTGATCAGCAGCAGGCCGCCCGGCTTCAGCGCGCTGACCAGCCGGTCGAGCACGAGCTCCACATGCTGGACGCGCTCCAGAAGGCCCGCGCAGTAGACGATGTCATAGGCGCGCTGCGCGATCGGGACGGTGCGCAGGTCGCCAACGATCACGTCGTCGTACCCGGTCCTCGCGTCCTCGAGCGCCCGCCTGGCCAGCGGGTGGTCGGCGTCGATGGCGGTGACCGAGATCTCGAACCCGCCTTCGGCGAGCTCACCGATGCCGAGTTCCCGCAGCGGAGCGAGGCAGCCGGCCTGCAGTACGGCGACCGGGCCGCCAAGACGGCGCGCAGCGTAGTCGTGCAGCGGCCCGGCGAAGAACCCGTTCGTTTTCACGTCCGTGCCAGGCGAATTACCGCCAGCGGTAGTCATAGAAGCACATAGTAATGACTGCATGCTCAAGTCGGATGTTTCCTGGCATGGCTTTGGGCCGGGGATCCGGTCCGCGCGGTGGGAGCCGGCGCCGGGACGTAAACTTATAAGAGACGTCGTGCACTTAGGCACCGACTGGGGCGCGCCGGGGGCTTCCGGCTGCCCGGATTTGTCCGCGCCCTGATTACCTGCGACTTTGGGACATGATGAGCCTCGCCGGACTACTCGCCGCCGTTGCCGAAGATCCCCAGCTCTCTACCGCCCTCGCCAGCCCGCCCGACCTGCCCGGCGGCGAGCGTGACCTCGTCGCGCCGCCAGCGCTGCGGCCGCTGATCGTCGCGGCGCTCGCGGCCGGCGTCGGCGGCGCGGAGACCGGAGCCGGCGGGGACGGCCCCGGCCGATTCGTACTCGCCGTGACCGCGACCGCGCGGGAGGCCGAGGACCTGACGGCCGCGCTTGGCGCATTCCTGCCGCCGGATACCGTCGCCAGCTTCCCCGGCTGGGAGACGCTGCCGCACGAGCGGCTGTCGCCGCG
>DATBBI010000223.1:0-3544 GCA_036271115.1 Trebonia sp. | reverse complement strand
TCGGTGCGCGGGTTCGGCGACGACCTGCTGAAGCTGTCGCACTACCGTCGCGCCCGGTGGGGAGTGCGCCGCACCTTCCAGACCGAGCAGGCGATCGAGGGGCTGACCGTCTATGACAACGTGGCGATGCAGCACTCGCCGCTGCACGGCGCCGCCCGGCGCGCCGACGTGCTCGCCGCCATCGAGTTCGTCGGCGGCGGCCTGACGCCGGACGCGCGGGTCGGCACGCTCGGCGCCGGCCAGCGGAGGCTCGTCGAGGTCGCCCGCGCGGCGGCGGGCAGGCCCCGGCTGATCCTGCTGGACGAACCCGCTGCCGGGCTGCCCGATGAGGAGACCGCGCACCTGGCCGGCGTGATCCGGGCTATCCCGTCGCAGACGGAGGCCCTGACCATCCTGGTCGACCACGACATGTCGCTGGTCTCCGCGGTGTGCGAGACGACGGCCGTGCTGGACTTCGGCAAGCTGATCGCGTCCGGCCCCACCGCCGCGGTGCTGCGCGACGAGAACGTGATGCGTGCCTACCTCGGCACCGCGGAGGTCGCCCTATGAGCGAGCTGGCGAGCGAATCGGCAAGTACAGTGCGTCCGCGAATGCGGACTCCGAGCGCCAGCGAGGTGTCCTCATGAGCGAGCTGAGACTAGACGGCGTGTGCGTCGACCGCGGCGGGCGCCGGGTCGTCAATGACGTGTCGATTACCGTTCCCGCTGGCGAGGTGACCGCCGTCCTCGGCCCGAATGGCGCCGGAAAGTCCTCCATGGTCCTCGCCGTCGGCGGAGTGCTCCGCCCGCGCCCTGGGTCGGTGTCCCTGGACGGCGCCGAGCTCGCTGGCCGCCGTCCGGAGAAGATCCGCGCGGCCGGCGTCGCGATCGTGCCCGAGGGGCGGCGGCTGCTGCCTGACCTGTCCGTCGAGGACAACATCCGGGTGGCGACCTACGCGCTGTCCAAGCAGGCGGCGGCCGAAGGCCGCGCCCGGGCCCTCGAGCTGTTCCCCGCCCTCGAGCCGCGGCTCACGGTACCCGCCAGGTCGCTGTCGGGCGGCGAGCAGCAGATGGTGGTGCTCGCCCAGGCGCTGGTCTCGCAGCCCAGGTACATCCTGATCGACGAGCTGTCGCTCGGCCTGGCCCCTGTCGTGGTCAACCGGCTCATCCCCGTGATCCGCGCCCTGGTGTCATCCGGCATCGGCGTGCTGCTCATCGAGCAGTTCGCGACGGTGGCGCTTGGCCTGGCGACCAGCGCGTACGTGATGGAAGGCGGCCTGATCCGCTACTCGGGCACGGCCAGCGAGCTGCGCGACAATCCCGAGCTGCTGCACTCCGCCTACCTGCTGCGCGGCAGTTCCGCGGCGCCGGCGACCGGTCAGGCTCCGGTGCCCGGAGCGCCTTCGGCCACCCCGCCGGAGGCCGTCGGCTGAGCCTCCTGGCCCCTGCGCGGAGCCTTGCCGGGGGCTGGCGAATCGTATACGTTCCAGAACATCGCGACGACGCGACCAGGGGTCGGAGGTGGGCGATGGGAGAGTCGGGACGGGCGCTAGACGGAGTTCGGGTGCTCGACCTGACTCACCAGGTCGCCGGGCCGTCGGCGACGCTGGTGCTGGCGTTCCTCGGGGCCGAGGTCGTCAAGGTGATCGCGCCGGGCAGCAGGGACAGCTTCGACGCGATCCCGTTCTACCTGAACAACGCCAGCAAGAAGTCGGTCGAGCTGGACCTGAAATCACCGGACGGGCTGCGCACCGCGCTGCGGCTGGCCGAGCGCGCGGACATCTTCGTGGAGAACTTCAGCCCCGGCGTCATCGACCGGCTCGGGCTCGGCTGGGAGGCCCTGTCGGCGCTGAACCCGCGGCTGATCTACGCGCAGGTGAAGGGGTTCGCCGAGGATTCGCCGTACCGGGACTTCCCGTGCTTCGACCCGATCGCGCAGGGGTTCTCCGGCGGGTCGAGCATCACCGGCGAGCCGGACGCGCTGCCGATGAAGCCCGGCCCCGACGTGGGCGACACCGGTACCGGCATGGTGCTGGCCGGCGCGATCCTCGCCGCGCTGTACCAGCGGGAGAAGGACGGGCGCGGCCAGCGGGTGCAGATCGCCATGACCGACCAGGTGGCCACCTTCATGCGGATCCACTACGGCTGGCCGATCGAGCGCGGCATGGACACCCCGCGGTTCGGGAACCGGCCGCCGTTCCTCGTCACGACCTCGCCGTCCGACATCTACCCGTGCCCGCCGTTCGGGCCGAGCGATTATGTACATATCCACTGCGGGAGCGACCGGCAGTGGGAGCGGATGGCCAAGGCGATGGGCCGGGAAGACCTGCTCGGCGACCCGCGGTTCGCCACGATGGCGAGCCGCGGCGAGCACAAGGCCGCCGTCGACGAGGCGGTCCGCGCCTGGACGGCCACCCTGGACAAGATGACGGTGATGCGGGTGCTCGGCGGCGCGGGCGTTCCGGCCGGCGCGCTGCGCACCACGACCGAGGTGCTCAACGACGCCGACCTGCGGGACCGCGGGATCTTCGTCACCGTCGACGACCCGGTGCGCGGAGCGGTGACCATCCCGGGCTGGCCGGTGCGGATGTCCAGGTCACCCGCCCGGGTGGCGGCACCGCCGCAGCCGGGCGAGCACACCGCCGAGGTGCTGCGGGAGTGGCTCGGGAGCGACAGGTGACCGCCCGGGCGGCGGCGATCGCGGGCATCGGGCAGACCGCATACGCCAAGGCGCTGCCGCCGGCCGCGTGGGAGCTTGCGGTCGAGGCCGTCCTCGCGGCCTGCGCGGACGCCGGCGTGGACGTGGCGGACGTGGACGGGATGTGCCGGTTCACCGCCCCGTTCGAGACGGTCAGCGAGGCGATGCTGGTCCGCGCGCTCGGCATCAGGGAGCTGTCGTTCTTCGCGCAGGCGCCGCACGGCGGCGAGGCGCTCGGCGCCGTCGTGGCGCACGCCGCCGCGGCGGTCAGCGCCGGGCTGGCGAACGTCGTCGTGGTCTACCGGGCGCTCAGCCAGTCCAGGGGCGGCCGGTTCGGCAGAGCTGACCGAGGAGTGGGGGAGAGCGCGGCCGACGTCGTGGTGCCCGAGCAGGACAACCTGTCGTTCGCCTGGCCGTACGGGCTGATGTCCCCCGGCCAGCTGTTCGCGCTGTGGGCCAGGCGGTACGCCACCGTGCACGGGCTGACCGACGAGGACCTGACCAGGACGCTGGGCACGATCGCCATCACCCAGCGGCAGTACGCGAACAGCAACCCGGCCGCCATGATGCGGGACCGCAAGCTGGACTGGGAGACCTACCAGAATGCCCGGATGATCAGCGAGCCGCTGCGGCTGTTCGACCTGTGCCTGGAGAACGACGGTGCCTGCGCGTTCGTGGTAACCAGCGCGGAACGGGCGCGGGCGCTGCGGGACGACCCGGTGTACGTGCTGTCGGCCACCCAGACGCTGAGCCCGTACCGGGAGCCGATGGGCATCTACACCGGCGGGGAGATGCTCGAGCTGTTCCCGCCCGCCGCCGCGGACCGGCTGTTCAGCCAGGCCGGCGTGTCCAGGAAGGACATCGACGT
>DATBBI010000222.1:0-7389 GCA_036271115.1 Trebonia sp. | reverse complement strand
GTCGTGCAGCTCCCTGGCGATCCGCGCCCGCTCGCCGCGCGCGGTGTGCGCGAGCATCGTGTCCGCGAGCGCCTCGCCGGCCGCGGTCCTGGTGCGCACCTCGCGCCGGGCCCGCACCGCGATCCCCGCGCACGCCGCGGCGGGCCCGCCGGACGCGAGCAGCACGGCCGCGGCCCCGCCGCGGCCGGCCAGCGCCAGCACGAGGAACGGCACGGCCAGCACGATCCCGAGATACTGCGCGCCGGCGCGCGCCCAGACGCTGGCCCGCTGGGCACCGGGTACGCGTCGCAGCCAGTCCTCCCAGGGCCTCTCGCGAGCCGGCCGTGGCTCGGCGGCGCCCACCCGGTAGGCGGCGATCAGCTGCGCGAGCACGCCCGCGACGGTCGCCTCGCCGAACCCCGCGAGCAGCAGCACATTGGCCGCGGCGATCGTGATCGCTGCGGCGGCCGGCCGCGGGAACAGCAGCGGAACCGTGGCCGCCAGCGCGAGCAGGCACACCGGCACCGAGCTGAACACCGCCTGGACAGTGCCGTCGGTCGCATGCTGGCCGCCCGCCACGGCGAACTGGGCCGCCGCCTGCGCGACCGCGGCGAGCGCGAGCAGCGCGACGCCGGCCGCCGGCGCGTGCCGGGCGGCCACGGCGCGGGCGAGCCAGTCCGGGACCATGCCTTTCATTGTCCCCGCAGCGCAGCGTGGCCGCGTCCCCCACGGCAGGCAATCGGCGGGTAGCTCGTGCGGGGGAGCACGGGACCGTTCGGTACCACTGGAACAGGAGCGCAGAAGACCACTCTCGCGCGTGACGACCCCGGCCCGGCGCGGACCTTAGATTTCTCAACCATGGAAGCAACGATCGAAGTCGCCGGGCTGCGCAAGCGGTTCGGGCCGGCGGTGGCGCTCGACGGGATGTCCTTCACGGTCCTCCCCGGCCAGGTCACCGGTTTCGTCGGCCCGAACGGCGCCGGCAAATCCACCACGATGCGCGTCATCCTCGGCCTGGACGCGGCCGACGAGGGCACCGCGCTCATCGGCGGCCAGCCGTACGCCACGCTGCGGCACCCGCTGAACCACGTCGGGGCGCTGCTCGACGCCGCGGCCCTGCAGCCGAGCCGCAGCGCGCGCAACCACCTGCTGTGGCTGGCCCACTCCCAGGGCCTGACCGGCCGCCGGGCCGACGAGTTGCTGACGCTAACCGGGCTTGAGACCGTCGCGAAGCGGAAGGCCGGCGGCTACTCCCTCGGCATGCGGCAGCGGCTCGGCATCGCGGCCGCGCTGCTCGGCGACCCGCCGGTGCTGATGATGGACGAGCCGTTCAACGGCATGGACCCGGAGGGCATCGCGTGGATGCGGTCGTTCCTCCGGCAGCTCGCGTCCGAAGGCCGCGCCGTCCTCGTCTCCAGCCACCTGATGAGCGAACTGCAGGACACCGCCGACCACCTGGTCGTCGTCGGCCGCGGCCGGGTCATCGCGGACAAGAGCGTCGCCGACCTGATCGCGGCGGCGTCGGGGGACCGGGTGGAGCTGCGCACGGCTGCCCCGGCCGAGGCGATGACGGTGCTGGCGCATGCCGGGGGAACGGTCGCGGCGGTGGCGGCTGACCTGCTCACCGTCTCGGGTCTTTCCTCGACGAGGATCGTGGCCGCTCTCACCGCAGGCCATGTCCCGTTCAGCGAGGTGAGCGCCCACCGGGCGTCGCTTGAGGAGGCATACATGGAGCTGACGCGGGAGTCCGTTGAGTTCCACGCGGGGGCGAGCTCATGAGCATCACGACTCCCTTCCGGTCCGAGCTGAGCCCCGGCCGGGACGGGTTCAGGCAATTGCTGCACGCGGAGTGGACGAAGTTCCGCACGGTGCGCGGCTGGATCATCGGGCTGGTCATCGGGCTTGTGGTGATGGCGGGCCTCGGGCTGTTCACCGCCGGGAGCGTCAGCAGCTCCTGCCAGGCCAGCGGCGGCGGCCCGGTCCGTTCCGGAGCGGCCTGCGGGCTCGGGTTCGCGCTCGGCCCGGCAGGCGACCCAGTATCCGACAGCTTCTACTTCGTGCGCCAGCCGCTCACGGGGAACGGGACGATCACCGTCCGGCTCACCTCGATGACGGGCCTGCTGCCGCCTGCCACGCCCCCCGCCAACCAGCCATCCAATGGTCCGCTGGACACGCGACCCGGCGTCGAGCCGTGGGCCAAGGCCGGGATCATCATCAAGAGCAGCCTCACTGACGGCTCCCCGTACGCGGCAATGATGGTCGCCGCCGATCATGGGGTGCGGATGCAGTGGAACTACACCGGGGACACCTCCGGCCTGCCCGGCGCCGTCGGGCCGCAGAACCCGCGCTGGCTTCGGCTCACCAGGTCCGGGGACGTGATCACGGGCTACGACTCGGCGGACGGCACGCACTGGACCGAGGTCGGCGCGGTCACGCTGTCCGGGCTGCCGCGGGTCGTGCAGGTGGGGCTGTTCGCCGCCTCTCCCGTTGACCTGCAATCGCAGTACTGCTCCGGCTACTGCAACGGCCCCGGCGGCCCCACCCAGGCCACCGGAGTCTTCGATCATGTGAGCGCGCCCGGCGGCGCGTGGACCGGCGGGTACGTGGGAGCGGGGTACGCGTCGGGGGTCGGCAGCTACCACCCGGCCGGCGGCGGGTTCAGCGTCACCGGGTCCGGTGACATCGCGCCGATCCCCCCGGGGCACGGTGGCGAGGCCGATTCCGCGATCACCGTCAGCGAGTACCTCCTCGGCACGTTCGCCGGGCTGATCGCCCTCGGGGTGGTCGCCGCGCTGTTCATCACCGCGGAGTACCGGCGTTCGCTGATCCGCGTGACGTTCGCCGCGAGCCCGCGGCGCGGCCGGGTGCTGGCGGCGAAGGCGGTCGTGGTCGCCGCGGTGTCGTTCGTCGTGGGAGCGGTCGCCGCCGCGTTCGCGGTGCTGGCCGGCACGGCGATCACGCACGCCCGCGGCTACTATTCCGCTCCCGTGTCCGGGGCGACCGAGCTGAAGGTGATCATTGGCACGGGGCTGTTCGCGGCCGTGGCCGCGGCCGGGGCCCTCGCGGTCGGCGCCATCACGCGGCGCGGGGCGGCCGCGGTCGCGATCGTCATCGTGGCGCTCGCGGTGCCGGTTTTCCTGGCCATCTCCAGGGCCGTGCCGGCCGGCGCCGGGGACTGGCTGCTGCGGGTCACGCCGGCCGCGGGCATCTCCCTCCAGCAGGCGTATCCGCGGTACCAGCAGGTTGCCAGCACTGTCTATACGCCGCTGAACGGGTATTACCCGCTGTCGTGGTGGGCGGGCTTGCTGGTGCTGTGCGCCTGGACCGCGGCAATGCTGGGCGTAGCAGCGTACTTGCTGCGCCGGAGGGACGCGTGACCGAGGCGGTCGTCTCGCCCGGTCGCCCCAGGCGGCCGGCCCGGGATGCCGGGGGCGCGTGGGCCGGCCTGCCGGACGCGCTGCACGCCGAGTGGACCAAGCTGCGCACGCTGGCGAGCACCTGGTGGCTGCTGCTGGCGGCGGCCGCGCTCACCGTCACGGTGGGCGCGGCCGTGGCCGCGACGTACCAGTGTTCCGGCGGCCCGGCGGCGTGCGCTCCCGCGGTGACGGACGCCGACCCGGCCAAGATCAGCCTCACCGGCGTCTACCTCGGCCAGGTGATCGTCGCCCTGCTGGCGGTGCTCGCGGTCGGCGGCGAGTACGGCACCGGCATGATCCGCGTGACCCTCGCCGCGACGCCGCGGCGGCTGACCATGCTGGCCGCCAAGATGGCCGTGGTGACCGGATGGACGCTCGCGGCGTCGGCAGCCGCCGTGGCCGGCTCACTGCTGGCGGGGTGGCTGATCCTGCCCGGCCGGGGGCTGTCCGCGGCGAACGGCTACGTCGTCCCGTCGCTGGCCAACGGCGCCGACCTGCGGGCGTTCGCCGGCTCGGTGCTCTACCTCGTCCTGATCGCCTTGCTCGCGCTCGGCGTCACCACCGCGGTCCGCGACTCCGCGGTCGCGATCGGCCTGGTCCTCGGCCTGCTGTACCTGTTCCCCATCGTCAGCGCCGTGATCCCCAGTCACACCTGGTCCCGGCACCTGGAACAGATCGCCCCGATGACCGCAGGCCTCTATATCGAGGCCACCGTGGGAGTGGCGGCACTGCCCCTCACCCCGTGGCAGGGCCTCGGCGTCCTGGCCCTCTGGGCGGCCGGGGCGCTGCTCCTCGGCGCGGCCGTGCTCCGCCTCCGCGACGCCTAACCCGCCCGTCGCCTCCAGCCCGGAAAAGCGCATGCCGGTCTCAGCAGTCACGGCATTGTCGAAGACGTAACGGTTTTCGGTCATGGCCCCCTCCTGCTATGTGCTCGCGTTAGCGCCCTTGTTGCCCCTCAGGCCGGTTCGCCCGGGGCGCGGTAGGCCGTGGCCGCCGACGTGCCGAGCGCCGTGAGCATTTGCTCGACGCTGAGCAGCTTCGTGGTGGACACCGACGAGAACGCGCCGGACGCGGCGACCATGGTGGCGATGCCGGTCGACACAACATCGTCCGGCAGCTCGCCGAGGACGTAGACGTCGGATCCGCCGACGCCGTACCAGAAGCCCAGCACACTGCCGCCCAGGCCCTTGAAGATCGGCTCAACCGTCGCGCGCCGGTCTTCGGGCGCCGCGATCATCTTCGCGAGCGTCGCCGGCGTCTGGACGAGGTGGTAGAGGTATGTGCTCATCTTTTCCCCCCAGGAAAGATGGCCGAAGTCCAGGCCAGACGGCCTCGACGAGCATGACGCTACGGCCCGGCGAAGCTCGTGGCAATACTTCCTGAGCGGAGCCGTGACGCGAATTCCGCGGCGGCCGCGCCCGGGTCGTCGGCCTCCGTGATCGCGCGCACCACCACGACCCGGGACGCCCCCGCCGCCAGCACGTCGTCCAGCCGGGACAGGCTGATCCCGCCGATCGCGAACCAGGGCCGCGCGACGCCAAGCGACACGATGTGCGAGATCAGCGACAGCCTGGTGGCCGACCGGCCCGGCTTGGTCGGCGTGGCCCACACCGGCCCGGCGCAGAAGTAGTCCACGCCGTCCTCGGCGGCCGCCGCGGTCGACTGAGGCGTGCTGTGGCTGCTCCGCCCGATCAGCGGCCCCGGCCCGAGGATCCGCCGCGCCACGGGTACCGGCAGGTCGTCCTGCCCCAGGTGCAGCACGTCGGCTCCCGCCGCGAGCGCGACGTCGGCCCGGTCGTTGACCGCCAGCAGCCGCCCGTGCCTTCGGCAGGCGGCCGCGAACACCTCGAGCAGCGCCAGCTCCTCACGGGCTTCCAGGCCCTTCTCCCGCAACTGGACGATGTCCACCCCGGCGGCGAGCACCGCGTCGAGGAACGGAACCAGGTCGCCCTGGCGCCGCCGCCCGTCGGTGCACAGGTAGAGCCGGGCGGCCGCCAGCCGCTCACGCACGTCCGTCATGGCCCCATCGAACCACGGGTTAAACTGACGTGAACAACCACGGGAGCCCAGACGAGGGCTGAGAGGGAGGCGGACGAGCCTCCGACCGTCGAACCTGATCCGGGTAATGCCGGCGAAGGGAGAGAGCGTGGACGCTGATGTGGTGATCGTCGGCGGCGGGGTGATCGGCACCGCCATCGCCTGGCGCGCCGCCAGCGCGGGACTCTCGGTGACGCTGATCGATCCGGACAGCGACGCGGACAAGGCCAGCCTGGTCGCGGCGGGGATGCTCGGGCCCGTGTCGGAAAGCGTGTTCGGCGAGCGCGACCTACTGGCCCTGAACCTGCTCTCGGTCGGCCGGTTCCCCGGCTTCAACCAGGAGCTCGAGGACGCCACCGGGCTGACCACCGGCCTGCGCACCGAGGGCACCCTGGCGGTGGCCTACGACAGCGGCGACCTGGCCGCGCTGCGCCGCCTCACCGAGTTCCGCCACTCGATCGGCCTCAAAGCAGAAGTGCTCGACGCGAGGCAGTGCCGCGCGCTTGAGCCATTCCTCGCCCCGGCAACCCGCGGCGGGGTGCTCGCCACCGGCGACCTATCGGTCGACAACCGGCGCTACCTCACCGCGTTGAAAACCGCGGCGGGGAACGCCGGCGTGAAGCACCTCACCGGCACGGTTACCGAGGTGGCGCCCGGGCGCGTCACCGCCCGCCTCGGCCAGGCGCCAGGCACCACCGGCATAGAAGCCCGCGACGTCGTGGTCGCGGCCGGCTTCGCCACCCGCGACCTCGAAGGCGTCCCGGACGCGATCCGCCAGGCGGTCCGCCCAGTCAAGGGGCAGCTGCTCCGCCTGAGACACCCGGAATACCTGCCGCGCATCGCCACCCGCACCATCCGCGCCACCGTCCAGGGCCGCGACCTCTATATCGTGCCCCGCGCGGACGGCGAGGTGGTGGTCGGCGCCACCCAGGAGGAACGCGACGACAGGGACGTCACGGCAGGCGCCGTGCACGACCTGCTGCGCGACGCGATCATCGCGCTACCGGCGATCAGCGAGCTCATCCTCGCCGAGATCAACGTCGGCCTCCGGCCGGGCAGCAAGGACAACGGCCCCATCGTCGGCCGGGTAACCGAGGGCATGGTCGTCGCCACCGGACATTTCCGCAACGGCATCCTGCTGTCCGCGGCGACCGCCGACGCCGTGGCCGCGATCCTGGCTGGCGCCGGCCAGGACCCGGCATGGGCGCCCTTCGGTCCCGGCAGGCTCGGATGACCGTCACCGTCAACGGCGAGCCCCGCGAGGTCGCCGCGGGCACCACCGTGGCACAGCTCGTCGCCCAGGTAACCGACGCCCCGTCCGGCGTCGCGGCGGCCGTCAACGGCGACGTGCTGCCCCGCCGCTCGTGGGCGGACACGCCGCTCGCGGACCGTGACGAGGTCGAAGTCGTGACTGCGGTCCAGGGAGGTTAGGAACATGAATGAAGGCTGGAAGCTCGCCGACCGCGAGCTGAGCTCCAGGCTGATCGTCGGCACCGGGGGAGCGCAGTCCCTCGACGTGCTGGGCAAGGCCCTCGCCGCCTCCGGCGCCGAGCTCACCACGGTCGCGATGCGCCGGGTCAGCCCGGCGGGCGACGGGTCCCTGCTCGGAGCGATCCGGCAGGCCGGCGTCGACGTCCTGCCGAACACCGCCGGCTGCCACACCGCAGCCGAGGCCCTCCTCGTCGCCCGGCTGGCCCGCGAGGCCCTTGGCACCGACTGGGTGAAGCTGGAGGTCATCGCCGACGACACCACGCTGCTGCCGGACCCGGTCGAGCTGCTCGACGCGGCCCAGCAACTCGTCGCCGACGGGTTCACTGTGCTGCCGTACACGAACGACGACCCGGTGCTCGCGCTGCGGCTCGAGGAGGCCGGCTGCGCCGCGGTGATGCCGCTCGGCTCGCCGATCGGATCAGGGCTCGGCATCAGGAATCCGCACAACATCGCGATGATCGTCGAG
>DATBBI010000221.1:0-9364 GCA_036271115.1 Trebonia sp. | reverse complement strand
GGCGCCGATGCGCAGCGCGTGCCTGCGCCCGGTGCCCGGCGGCACGGTGCGCACCTGGTGACCTGGCAGGTCGTAGAGCAGCGCGCCGACCCGGTTCCCGCCCCGGCCGAACAGCCGGGCGAGGACCAGGGCCAGCTCGCTGACCACGTCGTGCTTGCCGCGCCCGGGCGCGCCGACCGTCATCGACGCGGACCTGTCCAGCACCAGCCAGACCGTGAGCTCGCGGTCCTCGTTGAACACGCGAAGCTGCGGCTCGTTCAGCCGGGCGGTGACGTTCCAGTCGATGTGCCTGGCGTCGTCGCCCTCGACGTACTCGCGCAGCCCGGCGAGGTCTGTTCCGGTTCCCCGGTGCGCGGTGCGGTAGCCGCCTGCCAGGCGTCCGTCGAGGCGGCGGACGACCCGCCATTCCAGCCGCAGCAGCAGCCGCTCCTGAGCGGCTCGCGGAGACCGAGCGGGCTGGGTTACCATCAGCGGCCGCTCAGGACGACCTCGGGCACGGCGACGGCATCGAGCACCTGCGTGATGAGATGGTCGGCGCTGACGTCGTCGGCGAGGGCCTCATACGACAGCACGATGCGGTGCCGCAGCACGTCGAGGGCGATCTCGCCGACGTCGGCGGGCAGCGCGTAATCGCGGCCGCGGGTGAACGCCAGCGCGCGGGCACCCGTCACCAGCGCGATCGAGGCGCGCGGGCTGGCCCCGTAGCTGATGTACCGCTTCAGGTCGAGTCCCGCGTTCAGCGGCAGCCGGGTCGCGGTCACCAGCCGCACGGCGTAGTCGACCACGGCGGGATCGACGTAGATGTCGCGCACCCGTTCCTGCATGCCGATCAGGTCCGCCGGGTTGAGCATCGCGCGGACCGGCTCGGCGGGGCGCAGCGAGCGGTCGACGATCGCGTGTTCCTCGTGGGCGCTCGGATAGCCGACGACGACCTTCATCATGAACCGGTCGACCTGCGCCTCGGGCAGCGGGTAGGTGCCTTCCGACTCGATCGGGTTCTGCGTCGCCATGACGAGGAACGGCTCGGGCACCGGGTAGGTCTCCCGGCCGATCGTGACCTGGTGCTCCTGCATGACCTCGAGCAGCGCGCTTTGCACCTTGGCGGGCGCGCGGTTGATCTCGTCGGCGAGCAGCAGGTTCGTGAAGACCGGCCCCAGCTGGGTCTGAAACTCCCCGGTGTGCTGGTGGTAGACCCGCGTTCCCGTCAGGTCGGCGGGCACCAGGTCGGGCGTGAACTGGATGCGCTGGAACTCGCCGCCGATCGCCGCGGCGAGTGACTTGACCGATAGCGTCTTGGCCAGCCCCGGGACGCCCTCCACGAGCAGGTGGCCGCCGGACAGCAGCGCGACCGCCATGCGCTCGAGCAGCACGTCCTGGCCGACGATGGTGCGCTTGACCTCGAAGAGCACCGGTTGCAGCGGGTTGGCGGACGGCCGGGGCGGCTGGCTGGCGGGCGTTGGGTCGGTCATATCTGCGGTCCCTTTCCTTGGCCTGCGCCGCCGCCCCCGAGCGCGGTGCCGATGGGCACCGCGAACCCGATGCCGGCGAACGCGTCCTCGCCGGCGGGTACGGCGATGGAGACGACGATGCCGATGACAAGACCGTGCGCGTCCAGCAGCGGGCCGCCTGAGCTGCCCGGGTTGACCGACGCGTCGAACTGGATGAGCCCGGAGAACCTGCCGACGTCGGTGTCCGCCGTCCTGTCGAGGCCGGAGACCACGCCGGAGGACACGCTGTCGGCCAGGCCGAGCGGGTTGCCGATGGCCACGACCGCCGCGCCCACCTCGGCGTCCCCGCCCAGGTTGGCCGGCACGACGACCTTGGGCAGCTTCGCGGGGACGAGCTCGGCGATGTCCATCTTGGGATTGGCGGCGCCGACGGACGCCGTCGTCGTGGTGCCGTCGGCGAAGGTGACGGTGATGGCCCCGTTGCCGGCGACGACGTGGTTGGCGGTCAGGATCGCGCCGTTGTCGGCCACGATGACCCCGGTCCCGAGCTTGCGTTTGGTCTGGACGAGCACCACGGACGGAGTGACCCGCTGGTAGATGGCGGGCACGGTCAGGGTGGGCGCTGCCGTCGGGGTCGGCTGCGGCGTCGCGGTCGCGGCGGGCGGGGCGGCAGGCGTGCGCACCAGCCACGTCGCCAGCACCGCGATCACCAGGAGCAGCGCGACCACGACAGCCAGCCCGGCGGCGAGCCGGCGGCGTGATCCGCTAGCACCGGGCGGACGCGGTCCGGCGTCCTCGGCACCAGCAGGCTCGTGACCCATGACCTCTACGCTACGTACGGCAGTTAAGAAAAGAATAAGCGCGGGCCTCTGAAAGCGGAAAAGCGGCCGGCGTGCCACCCTAGAGGCAGCCCAGGTCCCCGACAGGACCGGGCTTCCGAGATGACCGTAGGGAGTTCACGCATGACCGAAGCGGCCGACATCGGCAACCCGGACCGTAAGCGGGTCGGTTTCATCGGGCTCGGGCACATGGGCTCGGCCATGGCTCGCAGGCTCGTCGAGGCCGGCTACGACGTCTCGGTGTGGAGCAGGACGGCCGCCCACGTTGACGAGCTGGTAGCCGACGGCGCGACCCGGGCGGACTCACCAGAAGAGGCAGTCGCCTCCGGCCACCTCTTCTCGATGCTCGCTAACGAGGACGTGGTGCGCGCGGTCCTGCCGCCAGGGCTGCTGAGCGCGGCGCCGCCCGGCTTCAGCCACGTGAACCACGCGACGATCAGTGCGAGGGCAGCCGGCGAGTTCGCCGCGCACGCCGCGGAGGCCGGGTACGGCTACGTCTCTGCGCCCGTGATCGGGCGGCCGAACGCGGCCGCCGCCGGCGCGCTCACGATCCTGGCCGCGGGCACGCCGGAGGCGGTCGAGGCGTCGATGCCGATGCTCGAGATCATGGGCCGCCGGGTCTGGCAGTACGGCAGCGCCGCGCCCGCGGCGAACGTAGCCAAGATCGCGGTGAACTTCCTGATCGCCCACGCGCTGCAAGCGCTCGCGGAGTCGATCACGCTGCTCGAGCGGTACGGCCTGGACACCGGCCAGTTCATCCAGATGATCAACGACAGCATCTTCCCTGGCGTGATCTACGGCGGCTACGGTGACGCCATCGCGCGCGGCAGCTACACGCCGCCAGGGTTCACGACGGTTCTCGGCCTCAAGGATGTGATGCTCGCCGTCCAGGCCGCCGCCGACGCCGGCGTCGAGCTGCCCACCGGCCCGGTGCTTCGGGAGATCTTCGAGACCTCGATCGCGGAGCTCGGCGAGGACCTGGACTGGGCGGCGATCGCGGAGATCACGCGCGGCCGCGCCGCGCCCCGCACCCCTTAACAGGCCCCGCACCCCTTAGTACTTCGAGTACGACCCGGCCGCGAAGTAGTGCCCCTCCTCAAGGTCGGCGATCAGCCCAGGATGCGCCGGCTGCCACCCCGTCAGCTCGGTTGACGTGGGGTTGTCGAGCTGGACGAAGGCGCCGAGGAAGCCGAAGTGCCCGTCTGCCTCTTCAGCCGAGATGCTGGTCGCGGGGATGCCGAGCTGCCCGCCGATGGCGCCGGCGATCTCCGTGAACGGGATGCCAGGATCGCCGGCGGCGTGCAGCACCGACCCCGCCGGCGCCTTCTCCAGCGCCAGCCGGAACAGCCGCGCCGCGTCCAGCCGGTGCACCGCCGGCCAGCGGTTGGCCCCGTCGCCCACGTAGGCCGCGACGCCCTTGTCGCGGGCGATGTCGATGAGGCGCGGGACGAAGCCGCGGTCACCGTCGCCGTGCACGGTGGGCGACAGGCGGACGATGGAGGTGCGCGCCCCGCGGTCCGGCATGGCGAGCACCGCGAGCTCCGACGCGACTCGCGGGGCGGCGGCCAGTTCCGGGCCGGCCACGATGTCCTCGGTGCCGGGCCGCCCCGGCGCGATCATCGCGAGCATGAGCGTCCCCGACGCGATCACCAGTGGCCTGCCGGATCCGGCCAGGACGTCGCCCATCGCCTGGACGGCGTTCAGGTCAGCCGCGCCCGCGGCGGCGAAGTCGCCGAAGTCATGCTTGAACGCCAGGTGGATGACCCGTCCGCGTCGGCCGCGCCAGCGCGGAGGCTGTCGATGTCGTCGAGGGAACCGCGGCGCACCCGCGCACCCGCCGCGGTCAGGACGTGATGACATCACCCCGAGATAGCCGCTCCCGCGCATCCACCGGACGGAGGTGGGGAGAAACAGGGCATGACCGTCACCACGCCCCCCACCCTCCGCCAGCTGGTTACGCGGTCCGACGATCACCCCGCCCTGGTGGTCCCCGAGTCCGGAGCATCGCTTTCTTACGCCGCGCTGCAACGCGCGCTCGACCGGGCCGCCGGGCGGCTGGCCGCACTCGGCGTGCGGGAAGGTGACCGGGTCGCGCTGGTCGCGGCCAACGGCCCGGCGCTGGTCATCGCCTTCCTGGCGGTCGCCGCCCGCGGTGCGGCGGCGGCGCCGCTGAACCCCGCGCTCGGGGTCGCGGAGATGACCGCTGAGCTGGATGACCTGCGCGTCACCCGGCTACTGCACGACGGCTCGGCCGCGGCCGCGACCGCCGCGGCCGAGACCCAGGTGGCCGCCAGCTTCATGGGTCTCCAGGACGCCCTCCTGCGGGTTGACGACGAGGCCGGCGAGCCGGCCGAGGACGCCGGCGACCCCGGCGCGCTGGCACTGCTGCTGCACACCAGCGGCACCACCAGCAAGCCGAAGACCGTGCCGATCCGGCAGCGCAATCTCATCGCGTCGACAGGCGTGATCGCGCAGGGCTACGGGCTGCACGGCGACGACGTGACGATGTGCGTCATGCCGCTGTTCCACGTGCACGGCCTGGTCGCCACGGTGCTGGCCACGCTGTCGACCGGCGGCACCGTCGTGCTGCCGCGGTTCCGGCCGTCCACCTTCTGGGACGATGTCGCCAGCCAGGGTGCGACCTGGTACACGGCGGTCCCGACCATCCACGCGCGGCTGCTCACGCGGGCCCTCGAATTGCCCGAGGCGCCGCGGCATGACCTCAGGTTCGTCCGGTCCTGCTCGGCGCCGCTGCCCACGGTGCTGTGGCGGCGCTACGAGGACGCGATCGGCGCCCCGCTCGTGGAGGCGTACGGGATGACGGAGGCAGCCCACCAGATGTCGTCGAACCCGCTGCCGCCCGCAGAACGCCGGCCGGGCACGGTCGGCCAGGCGACCGGCGTCGAGATCACCCCGCTCGACAATGACTGGCGGCCGGTGCCAGCCGGGGAGGAGGGCGAGGTAGCGGTGCGCGGCCCGTCCGTCGTCGACCAGTACCTCGACAACCCGGCGGCGACCGCCGCCTCGTTCCGCGACGGCTGGTTCCGCACCGGCGACGTCGGCAAGCTCAGCGCGGACGGCTACCTCACGCTGGTGGGCCGGGTGAAGGAGCTCATCAACCGGGCAGGAGAGAAGATCTCGCCCTACGAGGTCGAGGAGGCGCTGCTCAGCCATCCGGCGGTCGCCGAGGCCGCCGTGTACCCGATGCCCGACGAGAAGTACGGCGAGCAAGTGGGCGCCGTCGTCGTGCTCCAGGGCGAGGCCACCCCTAAGGAGCTCACCGCGCACTGCGCGGATCGCCTGGCCGCCTTCAAGCGCCCGGCCCTGGTGACGATCCTCCCGGAGATCCCGAAGGGACCGACGGGCAAGGTGCAGCGGCGCAACCTGGCCGGGCTGGTGGCGCGGTGAGGGTCGCGGTCGTCGGCGCCGGGGCGATCGGCGCGTACGTCGGCGCGGCACTGGACCGTGGCGGCGCGGAGGTCCACCTGATCGCGCGCGGCAAGCACCTGGAGGCCATGCGGGAGCGCGGCGTCACGGTGCTCAGCCCGCGCGGCGACTTCCATGCGAAACCCCATGCCACAGCCGACCCTGGCGAGATCGGTCCGGTCGACATCGTGTTCCTCGGCTTGAAGGCGTACAGCTACGCCGACGCGAGCCCGCTGCTGAAACCGCTGCTGGGACCCGGCACCGGCGTCGTCGCCGCGCAGAACGGCATCCCGTGGTGGTACTTCTACGGCCTGCCCGGCCCCTATGAGGGCCGCCGCGTCGAGGCGGTCGACCCGGGCGGCGCGGTCTCCGCGGTGATCCCGCCGGCGCACGCCATCGGCTGCGTGGTCTACAGCTCGACCGAGATCGAGTCTCCCGGGGTGATCCGTCACGTCGAGGGCACCCGGTTCTCCATCGGGGAGCCGGACGGCACGATCTCCGGCCGCTGCACCGCGTTCAGCCAGGCGATGACCGCGGGCGGCCTGAAGTGCCCCGTCGAGAAGAACCTGCGCTCTGACATCTGGCTCAAGCTGCTCGGCAATGTTGCGTTCAACCCGATCAGCGTGCTGACCCGCGCGACGATGGGCGAGATCGCCGCGCACCCGGGCACGCGTGAGCTGGTGCTGGCCATGATGCGGGAGACCGCCGAGATCGCCGCCAGCCTGGGCAGCCCGCCCAAGATCTCGATCGAGCGCCGCTTCGAAGGCGCCGCGAAGGTAGGCGACCACAAGACCTCGATGCTGATGGACTACGAGGCGGGCAAGCCCCTGGAGTCGGACACCCTGCTCAAGGCGCCCGTCGAACTGGCCCGCCTCGCCGGCGTGCCCGCACCCAGCCTGGAGATGGTGGCCGCACTCGTCGACCTGCTCACCCGGGGATGATGGTGCCATGGAGTACCTCGTCACCATGACCACTCACGTCCCAGCAGGGACAACCGACGAAGCCGTCGCCGACGTCCGCGCGCGCGAAGGTGCCCATACACGCGAGCTCGCCGCGCAAGGGCACGTGCTCCGGCTCTGGCGGCCGCCGCTCGCGCCTGGCGAGTGGCGCACGCTCGGCCTGTTCGCCGCCGCGGACGGCGACGAGCTGGAGCGAATCCTCGCGTCGATGCCGCTGCGCGTGTGGCGGACCGACGAAGTCACCGCGCTGGGACCGCATCCCAACGACCCCGGCGCGCCGCGTGACCAGGCTGCCGGGGAACGTGCGACAGGGACGGAGTACCTGACGGTGTTCACCGTCGTCATCCCCGACGGCACTCCGGCCGAAGTCGTGGAAGAGGCCACGCGCGGAGAGGCGCGCAGCGCACATCAGCTCGGTGAGCAGGGCCACCTGACCCGGCTCTGGGCGCTGCCGTCCGACCAGGACGCCTTGCACACGCTGGGCCTATGGCGGGCCGAGGATGACGCCCAGCTGACGCGGATGCTGGAATCACTGCCGCTGGACCCCTGGATGACCGTGCAGACCACGCCGCTCACGTCTCACCCGAGCGACCCGGGCGTCAACACGTCATCCACCACACGTTAAGCTCGTGCCGGAGAATTCCTGGCTATATATTTATGCTATCGATTGTGCAAACTAGAACACCTGTGCTATCCTGAAGATAGGCCACAAGAGTGGCGCGAGCGATGAGAGGCAGGCGATCGGTCACGGCGTTACCGGGGAGGTGGTTCAGGATGTGCACCGCAGACGGCCGCGTGTTCGGCAGTGTCGCGGAGGCGCTGCGGATGGCGAACGCCACCATGGACTACCTGAACGGCCCGGAGGCCGCGGACCTGGACCCTGCCGCGTGCGGTTCGGTGCTGCGGTCGCTGGCTGCGGTGCGGGCGAAGTTCACCGCCGCCCACGCGTCTGTTCTCGCCCGGTTCGACGCCGCCGACGCGCACGATAGCGACGGGTACGGCACGTCGGCGTCGTGGCTGGACGCGATGGCGAACATGACGCGGCAGGATGCCAAGGCCGAGGTGCGGCAGATGCGGCTGCTGCGCGACCACCCCGCCCTCGCC
This sequence comes from Trebonia sp., assembly GCA_036271115.1. Lineage (GTDB taxonomy): Bacteria > Actinomycetota > Actinomycetes > Streptosporangiales > Streptosporangiaceae > Trebonia. The sequence continues at coordinate 1,588 of DATBBI010000221.1, read as the reverse complement.
GCCGCGCTCGCCGCCGGGGACATCTCCACGTCGTGGGCGCTGGCGATCACCGAATGGACCAGGAAGCTGCCGGCCGGGCTGCGCGCGGAGACGATCAGGATCCTGGTGGAGGCCGCCGTGGCGGGCGCGTCCCCGGGATGACCTGCGGATGATCGCCGCGGTCGCGCTGGAGCGGTGGCGTGCCTCCCAGCCGGAGGGCGATGATGACGGGTTCGACGACCGGTACGTGCAGGCCGGCACCACGTTCGGCGGCGCCGGCGTGATCCGCGGCAACCTCACCCCCGAATGCGCCGCCGCCGTCCAGGCCGTGCTGGAGGCGCTCGGCAAGAAGGCCGGCCCGGAGGACACCCGCACCGAGGGGCAGCGGTTCCACGACGCGCTGCAGCAGGGCTGCGAGCTGCTGATCGGCGCGAAGATGGTCCCGGACCGGGCGGGCGCGGACACGCACGTCGCGGTGCACATCCCGTTCCCCGAGCTGCGCCAGCATCCCGGCGCGCCGGAGGCCGAGGAGGTGTGGCTGCGCGGCACGGCCGGCGAACCGGGCTACCTGACCGGGAAGGACGCCGAGGCGGCCGCCTGCGACGCGGTCGCCGAACCGGTGGTCACCGCGCACGCCGACATGCGGGTCGTCGACAAGATCATCGCCCTCGCGCTGGCCGCGGCCGGCATCACCCTCAACGGCACAGACCCGGCCGGCGGCGATGACGATGCAAGCCTGGACAACGACAGCAGTCACCGCACCTGGGGGATCGCAGGCGGCGGTCCCCGGGCCGCGGCGCGTGCCCGGACCCGGGCCCGGGAGCGGTTCACTCCCGACGCGATGCAGGCGCTGCGGTACGCCATCGCCCGGCTCGCCATCGACTTCGTCTCCGGCCCCGCCGGCCTCGCCGCCCGGCTGCGCACCACCCTGCTCGCCCCCCGTACAGCACCCCGTCGGCGCCGCTGGACATCGGCTACTCCGATTCCATCCCCGCCAGCATCCGCCGCGCCGTCCAGCTCAGGGACCGGGGCTGCGCTGCGGGCGGCCCGCCGCCTGGTGCGACGTGCACCACCTGACCCACAAGGCCGACGGCGGGAAAACCTCGGTCGGCAACTGCGTGCTGCTGTGCCAGTTCCACCACGACGTGTGCATCCACCGCCGCGGCTGGCGGCTCGTGCTGCACCCCGACGGCACCACGACGGCCTACGGATCCGACGGGCAGGTGCTGCACAGCCACTCACCGCCCACCCTCCGCGCCGGGTAACCCCGGCCCGCTGGTTAACACCACGGGTTTACCGTGCACTTCGGACTGCCGGCCTTACGCCCGTGACCACCCAGATGGTGAGGACCGCTGGAGCTGAGCGAGGAGCTCGGTGACCGCCAGCTGCAGGCGATCGCGCTGAACAACCTTGGCTGGATGTACAGCAACGACGGCGACCAGGCCTCCGCCATCGACTGCGCGACTGTCCGGGCCGATGAATTCGGATTCGCCGCAACGTCACAAGGGCAGACAGGCACGACGCTATTGCAGGTAAGGAGCCACGATGAGCCTTCCCAGGATCGCGACGCGCGATGAGTGGCTTGCCGCTCGCAAGGAGCTGCTGGCGA
>DATBBI010000220.1:0-2350 GCA_036271115.1 Trebonia sp. | reverse complement strand
CGGGCAGGTGCTCGCCTGCGTGGACTCGCTCACCTTCGGCATGGCCGTGCTCGCCGAGCAGCACCGCTGGCCGCACCTGATCGACGTGCCCAACGCCGACGTGGTGCTCGTGCCGTGGCCTGACGACACCATCACCCGGTGCTACGGCGCCGAGCAGCTCCGCGAGCTCTTCACGAGCGGCGGTCTCGAGGTCGACTGGATAAGGCCGCGTACCGTGTTCTCGCCCCGGACGGTCAGCTACCTGCTGGCCCGCGACCGGGGGAGTTTCGGCGCGCTGGTTGAGGCGGAGCTACGGGCCCGTTCTGATGACTCGGTAGGAACACAACTGATCGCCTGCGCGCGGCGCAAAGCGTTACCGGCGACGACGGTCGAGTTTTGACTGGCAGGGCACGCATCTCGGGGTGGCGGGGCGGGCCTCGAGCCGTGGCTCAGGGATCTCGTTGCCGCAGTCCACGCAGCGCCCGTAGCTGCCGTTGTCGATTCGCGCGAGCGCCGCGAGCACCGCCGTGCGATGCTCGAGCGCCGACTGGACCGACGCCTCGTTGCGGTCGGCCTCGGTCAGGTTCGCGCCAGCGTCGCCCGCCTCCGCGGTCCCGCCCCTGGACAGCGGGTGTTCACCGCGCAGCACCAGAACCGTTCGGTCCAGGTCGTCGCGCATTTCCTCAAGGCGCTTGCGGGCGACGGTAATTTCCACCGAGGTCCTCGCTTCCCGCCGCGTGCGCTGCGCGGGGTCACGGCGCAAGGCCGGGCCTGCAGCGCGCCGCGGACTCAGAACTGGGGCGGCCGCTCCCTGTCGTTGCCGGAACCAGGCCCTCCGGCCAGCGAACCCGCGTCGCCAAGCGGCTCCACGAGGGCTGGACCGTTGTTCCGAACGGAGTTGACGGCCGTAGAAACGGGGTACGACGTCAGGCCGCCCGCCCCCGAGGATGTGGCGGGCTGCATTGTCGCGAGTAGCAGTTCTTTATCGTTATTTGCCGGGTCAAGCCAGTCCGGCCAGCTTTCCGGCGCTATCACCATCGGCGTCCGGTCGTGAATCCTGCCGATGTCGTCTGTGGCGTCGGTGGTGATAATCGCCGCGGACCAGAACCACGCGTTCTCGTGGTCTTCTGGCACCGACTCGTCCCGCCACAGCTCGTAAATGCCGGCGAAGGCGAGGATCCCACCGTCCGTTCGGTATATGTAATAGGGCTGCTTGGCCTTGTCTACGGTCTGCCACTCGTAGTAGCCGTCGGCCGGGATGATGCACCGCCGCCGCTTGAACGCGCTGCGGAACGCCGGCTTTACCGCGACCGTCTCCGCGCGCGCGTTGATCATCCGCGCGCCGCCCTTGGTGTCCTTCGCCCACGGCGGGACCAGGCCCCAGCGCACCAGCCGCAGTTCGCGCTCGTTGTCGTGCTCCCGCACCGTGTAGATCCGCTTCGTCGGGGCAACGTTGTAGTCGGGGTCGCGGTCCACGCCGACGCTGTCACGCTCAGCGGCGAACTTCTCGAGGAGTTCGAGCCGCTTGCGAGCGGAGACGAAGCGACCGCACATGCAACCTTCCCAAATGGCACAGTAGAAGCCGGATTGGCACTTCATAACCGGAAAACGCCGCGGCCAAACCCGGCAACGGTCAGCGGACCAGTCAGCGCCAGCCGCTACGCTCGGGGCCATGGATTCCGGACGCTGGCGCTGCCCTGCCGCCGAGGGACCGGTGCGCGCCCGGCTGCGGCTGCCCGGTTCCAAGTCGATCACGAACCGTGCCCTCGTCCTCGCCGCCCTCAGCGACTCCCCGTCGCTGGTGCGCGGCCCGCTGCGGGCTCGCGACACGTCCCTCGCCGTGGCGGCGCTGCGGGTCCTAGGCTGCTCAATCTCGGAATCAGGAACGGACCTGGCCGTCTCCCCGCCGCCGGATGACTCCGGTCCCGTGGCGCCTCTTGCCGTCGACGTGGGCAACGCGGGGACGGTCATGCGGTTCCTGCCCGCGGTGGCGGCCGTGCTTTCTTCGGCGCCCGTGGCGTTCGACGGTGACCCGCGGGCCAGGGAACGGCCGGTCGGCGCGCTGCTCGGCGCCCTGCGGACGCTGGGTGTGCCGGTCGACGACGACGGCCGCGGCGCGCTGCCGTTCACCGTGCACGGCCAGGGTTCCGTGCGCGGCGGCGCCGTGACGCTTGACGCCTCCGGGTCGTCGCAGCTGGTGTCGGGGCTGCTGCTGGCGGCGCCCCGCTTCGGCCTTGGGGCAGAGGTCCGGCACGAGGGGCCGCCGGTGCCGTCGCTGCCGCACATCGACATGACGCTGCGGATGCTCCGCGGCGCGGGCGCGGAAGTCTCGGCCGCCGGGTCGCCGCGCCCGTCGCTGTGGCGGGTCCGC
>DATBBI010000219.1:0-2365 GCA_036271115.1 Trebonia sp. | reverse complement strand
CAACCCGCAGACCAGCTACGGCACGCAGAAGGCGATGCTCGAGCTGCTGCTCGCCGACTACACCCGCAAGGGCTTCCTGCACGGCCGCGCGATGCGGCTGGCGACGGTCTCGGTCCGCGCCGGCCGCCCCAACACGGCCGCCTCCAGCTTCCTGTCCGGCATCATCAGGGAACCGCTGGCGGGAGCCCGCGCCGTCGTCCCTGTCCCGCCGGAGACGGCGGCCGGGCTCGCCTCCCCCGCCAAGGCCGTCGCCGCGCTGATCCGCGCGGCCACCGCCACGGACGAGGAGTGGGGTGACAACACGGCCGTCACCATGCCGTGCCTCACGACGACCGCCGCGGAGATGGCCGCAGCACTAGAACGGATAGCCGGCCCCGAGGTCAGCGCCCTCATCGACTGGGTGGAAGACCCGGTGGTCGCCAAGATCGTGCTCGGCTGGCCCACGCGCGTGCAGGCGGACCGCGCCGCCCGGCTCGGGCTGACCCCGGACCCGGACATTGACTCCATCATCAACCGCTACATCGCGGAGCAGTAGCACGGCACCAGCCCGGCCTGGCAAGATCGTCGGGTGGTGCCTGCGGCAATCCATGACTTCTTCCTGGCGAGCGGCGGGGTCGCTGGCGCGCTGATCGGGCTGCTGTTCGTCGCGATCTCGGTCTCCGCGGAGCGGCTGGCGCGGCAGAACACTGAGGCCCAGCTGCACCGCGTGCGCGCGTCTGCGGCGCTGACCGCCTTCCTTAACGCGCTCATCGTCTCGCTGTTCGCCCTCGTCCCCGGGCACAAGATCGCGCCGACTGCGGTGATCGTCTCGATTCTCGGTCTCGGGTTCGTGACGGCCGCACTGCTGTCGCTCAGGAGCGTGCAACACGTCCGCTGGGTCACCTTGCGCGACCTGGTGTTTCTGGTCGGGCTGGTGGGCGTGTTCGTCGTCCAGCTGATCACGGGGGTGCAGATTCTCATTCAGCCGGACGACCCCGGCAACGTGAACACGATCGCGGTGCTGGTGATCATCTGCTTCCTGATCGGGATCGCCAGGGCGTGGCAGCTGATCGGCGGTCCTTCGATCGGCCTCACGCGGGAAGTCACCGAGCTGGTCCGTGACCATCACCACGAGCCAGCCGAGCCGAGGACGACCAGCCGCCGGCGTCCTGAAGCGCGCCGGTTCAGCCCGCGGTCAGTCCTCCCCGGAGAACCGCTCCCACGCCGCCTGCTTCGACACGCCGAGCGCCTCGCCGATGCGAGTCCAGCTGACGCCCCGCGCCCTCAGCATCCCGACGTGGTTATGGAACGCGGCGTCGACCTGGGACACCACCGCCTGGAGCCGCCCCAGGTTCGCGAGCAGCGCCTCGTCGGGCTGCTCCTCCCAGCCGCCGACCCGGGGCGCCGACGCCGACGCCGGCTCCTGCTCCGGCTCCGGTTCCTGGGCGAGGATCAGGTTGCACAGCCCCACGCATTCGTTGCAGATGTAAACGCCGAGCCCCGCGACCAGCTTGGCGACCGAGTCCTTGTCCTTGAGGCAGAACGAGCAGCACACGCTGCCGACCCGGCGGGCGTCCGCCGTCGAGCTCTGAGATCCCGTCATGGCGTCAAGGTATCCCTGACGATCGCGCCGCGTCAAGGCTTCCCTGACGAGGTGGCCGGCTACCCGCCGATGTAGCTCATCACGTGCTTGATGCGGGTGTAGTCCTCGAAGCCGTACATCGACAGGTCCTTGCCGTACCCGGAGTGCTTGAAGCCGCCGTGCGGCATCTCGGCGACGATCGGGATATGGGTGTTGATCCACACCGCGCCGAAGTCGAGGCGCCTGGCCATCCGCATCGCGCGGCCGTGGTCCCTCGTCCAGACGCTCGACGCCAGGCCGTAGCGGACGCCGTTGGCCCAGCGGACCGCCTCCTCCTCGTCGGTGAAGCGCTGCACCGTGATGACCGGGCCGAAGATCTCGTCCTGGACCATCTCGTCGTCCTGCCGGAGCCCCGACACGACGGTTGGCTCGAACAGGTACCCCGGGCCGGAAATCGCGTGGCCGCCGGCGTCGACCGAGGCGTGCGCGGGCACCCGGTCGAGGAAGCCGGTGACCCGGGCAAGCTGGTTCGGGTTGTTCAGCGGGCCGTAGTAGGCGTCGTCGACGTCCAGGCCGCCGGTCACCGTGGAGCGCGCCTGCTCCGCGAGCGCCGCGGTCAGGTCGGCCGCGATCCCCGGGCCGGCGAGCACCCGGGTCGCGGCAGTGCAGTCCTGGCCGGCGTTGAAGTAGCCGGCGCCCGCGATGCCCTCGGCCGTGGAGGCGACGTCCGCGTCGTCGAAGACCACGACCGGCGCCTTGCCGCCGAGCTCCAGGTGCACGCGCTTGAGATCGTCGGCGGCCGCC
>DATBBI010000218.1:0-3533 GCA_036271115.1 Trebonia sp. | reverse complement strand
CTTCCTCGACGACGCGACGCGCGACATGATCCTGGCCGGCAACGCCTCGGCCTTCCTCGGCGGTGCCGGCCTTGGCGGCGTCCCGTGACGACGATGCTGGCCAGCGAACGGCAGGCGCTGGAGCTGGACGCCGCCGACCCGCTTCCGGCGAGGCGGGCAGAGTTCTGCGTCCCGCCCTTCGGGGCCTCCGGAGCCGCTGGCGAGGCGGCCTACCTGGCCGGCAACTCCCTCGGCCTGCAGCCGAAGGCGCTGCGCGCGCGGCTCGGGACCGAGCTGGACGACTGGGCCAGGCTCGGCGTGGAGGGGCACACCGAAGCCACCCGCCCATGGCTCCCCTATCACGAGCTGCTGCGCGGACCCGCGGCCCGGCTGGTGGGCGCCCGTCCCGAGGAGGTGGTCGTCATGAACTCGCTGACGATCAACCTCCACCTGCTGATGGTGAGCTTCTACCGGCCGACGCCGCAGCGGCACGCCATCGTCATCGAGGACAGCGCGTTCCCCTCCGACAGCTACGCGGTGCGCAGCCAGGCCGCCTTCCACGGCTTCGACCCCGGCGAGGCGATCGTGCGGCTGGCGCCGCGCCCCGGTGAGACGGCGCTGCGCACCGATGACGTCGTGCGGTACCTGAGCGACGAAGGCGAGCGGGTCGCGCTGGTCCTGCTCGGCGCCGTGAACTACTTCACTGGCGAGCTGTTCGACATCGACGCGATCACCGCCGCCGGCCAGGCCGCGGGCGCGGTCGTCGGCTGGGACCTGGCGCACGCCGCGGGCAACGTGCCGCTGCGGCTGCACCACTCGGGCGCCGACTGGGCGGCCTGGTGCTCCTACAAGTACCTCAATGCCGGGCCCGGATCGCTGGCCGGCGTGTTTGTGCACGAGCGGCACCTCGCCGACCGCGGCCTGCCCAAGTTCGCGGGCTGGTGGTCGACGGATGAGCGCACCCGGTTCGAGATGGCGCCTGTCGTGACGCCCGTCGATACCGCTGACTCCTGGCAGGTGTCCAACCCGCCCATCCTCGCGATGGCGCCGGTGCTGCTCTCCCTCGAGATGTTCGACCAGAGCGGGATGCCCGCGCTGCGCGCCAGGAGCGTCCGCCTCACCGGCTACCTCGAGTCCCTGCTCGACGAGATGTGCGCTGCCGCTGCCAGGCGGGCCGAAGTGATCACGCCTCGCGACCCGGACCGGCGCGGCGCCCAGCTCTCTGTGCGCGTCGGCGGCCGCGACGTAGGGCCGCTCACTCGGCGCCTGCGGGACGAGTTCGGCGTGTACGCCGACGCCCGCCGACCCGATGTGATCCGGCTGGCGCCGACGCCGATGTACAACACCTTCCACGATTGCTGGCGTGCCGCCACCGCGCTCGTGGCGGTGCTCGATGGCTGAGCATCCGATGCCTGAGGGGGGCGAGCGCGTCGCCATCGTCGGCGCAGGCCTGGCCGGCTGCCTGCTCGCCACGCTGCTCGCGCGCCGCGGCATCGACGTCACGGTATACGAGCGGCGCGAAGACCCGCGCGTCACCGCACCGGAACGGGGCCGCTCGATCAACCTGGCCATCTCGGCGCGCGGCCTAGAGGCGCTGGCCCAGGTCGGGCTCCGTGAGCTGTCGCTGTCCCGCGCGCTGCCGATGCACGGGCGGATGGTGCACGGCCCCGACGGGCAGCAGAGCTTCCGCCCCTACAGCGCCGACGGCACGCACGCGATCAACTCGATCAGCCGGGCCGAGCTCAACCTGGCCTTGCTGGAAGTAGCGATGCGGACGGGTGGTGTCTGCGTGCGCTTCGGGCATCGCCTGAGCGAGCTGGACATGGCCACCGGGGAGCTGTCGTTCGAGACCGCCGGCGGGCAGCGTGCGGCGCGGGCCGGCATCGTCCTGGCCGCCGACGGCGCGTATAGCGCGGCGAGACGGTCCGTGACGTTCAGACAAGGCTTCACCTTCAGCCAGGACTACCTGCAGCATGGCTACAAAGAGCTCACGGTGCCGTCCCGGGACGGGGAATTCGCGCTCGACCCGGACGCGCTGCACATCTGGCCGCGCGGCTCGTCGATGATGATCGCGCTGCCCAACCTGGACCGCTCCTTCACCTGCACGCTGTTCTGGACCGGCGCGGAATTCGCCGCGCTGCGCAGCCCAGGCCAGATCCGCGACCACTTCCGGCGGCACTACTCCGACGTCGCCGCGCTGATCCCGGACCTGATCGACGACTACCTGCACAACCCGATCGGCTCGCTGGCAACGATCCGCTGCTGGCCGTGGGTCCACCAGGGCGCGGGCTGCACGCTGGCCCTCGTCGGCGACGCGGCGCACGCCATCGTGCCGTTCTACGGCCAGGGCGCCAACTGCGCGCTGGAAGACTGCATCGAGATCGGCCGCTGCTTCAGCGAAACACGCGGCGACTGGGCCACCGCGCTCACGCGATACCAGGAGCGCCGCAAGGCGAACTGCGACGCCATCGCCGACATGGCGCTCGACAACTTCATCGAGATGCGAGACCGGGTGAACTCGCGGGTCTTCCAGGCCAAGACCGCCGCCCGGCACGCACTGGAGCGGCGGCTGGCCGGGCGTTATGTATCCCAGTACGAGCTGGTCTCGTTCTCCACGGTGCCCTACGCGCAGATCCCGGACCGGATCCGCAGGCAGGACCGGGCGATGGCGCTCGCGGCGGCCGGGGCGCTGGGCGTCGGCGGCGTCGCCGTCGCGCTGGCGGCAGCCGCCACCCGCGCGGTACGGAGGAAAAGCCCGTGAGCTCACCCGACGACCTCACCTACAGCAGGTACCTGCGACTGGATGACCTGCTCTCCTGCCAGCACCCGCTGACCGACTCCGACGACGAGCTGCTGTTCGTGATCATCCACCAGGTCTACGAGCTGTGGTTCAAGCAGATCCTGCACGAAACCGAGCTGCTGCAGCGGCGGCTGGAGGCCGGGAACAGCGCGGGCGCGCTGCACACCGCGCGACGGATCGCGAAGATCCTCAAGACCGCGGTGGGTCAGATGGACGTGCTCGAGACGATGACCCCGCAGCAGTTCGCGTCGTTCCGGCCGGAGCTGGGCCACTCCAGCGGCTTCCAGTCCAACCAGTTCCGCTACATCGAGGCGGTGTTCGGCCGCCGTGATTTCAGCGCGGCCGTCGTTGACCGTGCCCTCGAGGAGATCATGGGACGGCGGCCCGTCTTCGCGTCGCTGCTGTGCTACCTGGCCACCTGCGGCTGGCAGGTCCCCGCCGAGGTCCTGGACCGGGATCCGCGCGAGCCGTGGGACGGCGACGGCGCCATCGACGCGCTGCTCGCCGAGGTCTACGCCGACGCGGGCACGCCGGCCGAAGTCTGCGAGGCTCTCGTGGACATCGACGAGGGCATCCAGGAGTGGCGCTACCGGCACGTCAAGATGGTCGAGCGGATCATCGGCGCGAAGTTCGGGACCGGCGGGTCGACCGGCGCGGCGTACCTGCGCGGCACGCTGTTCCGGCCCGCCTTCCCTGACCTGTGGGCGATCCGCTCACGGTTGTGAGCCGAGCAGGCCAGGCAGCGCGCCGGTGA
>DATBBI010000217.1:0-7510 GCA_036271115.1 Trebonia sp. | reverse complement strand
CCGACCAGCCCGACGACGTGTCCCGCCGGGACCGACAGCGTGCACTCCGACAGCGCCCACAGCCGCCGGTAGCGCTTGCCGAGCCCCTGGGTTTCGATGACGGCGGTCACGCTATGTCCTCCTCAGCAGCGGACCGAAAGGTGCTGGCGAACAGGGCTTCGATGGACTCGTCGTCGAGCCCCGCGCGGCGGGCCTTCGCCAGCCAGCGCCGGAGCTCCTGGCGCAGCGGCCCGTGCGCGGCCAGCGACTCGCCGCCGCCAAGCGTCCCCGTCACGAACGTCCCGATCCCGGGCCGGGCCGCCACCAGTCCCTCGTACTCCAGCTCCCGGTAGGCCTTGAGCACGGTGTTCGGGTTGAGCGCCAGCCCGGCCGCCACGTCCTTGACCTTCGGCAGCTGGTCCCCCTTGCGCAGCAGGCCGAGCCGGAGCGCCTGCCGCACCTGGTGGATCAGCTGCATGTACGGCGCGACGCCTGACCTGCCGTCCAGGTGGAACTCGATCACCGCTACCTCACTTTATCTAGGTACATAGCACTATAGCTAGATAAAGACATGGCTTGTCAAGGCGTGCCAGGGCTAGCGGCGACGGGAGGACGTGGCGAGACGCCACGGGGACGTTCGGGATGAAGGAGAACGGAAGCGGCGCGGCGGGACAGCGGCGCGGCGGCCTCAGCCGACGATGACGAGGCGGCGGTAGGTGTCGACGCCCTCCGGCGAGGTGTCACGGGTGAGCTGGCCGTGCAGGACCAGCACCTCGAGGTGGGCGGAGGTCTCGCCGACCGCGAGGATCTGGCTCATCGGGTCGAGGTCGTCGAACTTGCGCTGCCTGCGTGTCCACGGGATCATGCGGGCTGCGGCGAGCGCGCTGACCGGCCCGGCGCTGGCGGCCGCGAGCGTCTGCTCGAGCCTGGTCTCGTGGTGGGCGAGCAGCTCGTTCACCCGCTCGTGGGTGCTGTTGGTGACCGGGCCGTGCGCGGGCAGCAGCCGCGAGTCGGGCAGCGTGAGCATCAGCCGCAGCGAATCGAGGTAGTCGCGCAGCGCCAGCCTGGTGATCGACGGCTGGAACCCGATCGACGGGGTGATGTGCGGCAGCACGTGGTCCCCGGCGAACAGCAGGCCGGCCGCCTCGTCGTGGAAGACGACGTGGCCGCGGGTGTGACCCGGCGTGTGGATCGCGCGCAGCTCGCGCGACCGCAGGTCGAGCACGGCGCCGTCGGCGAGCCAGCCGTCGGGGTCGGACCACTGCAGGCGCGGCTGCGGGTTGGCGAGGCGCGGCGCCATGAAGCTGCGGACCTGCTCCGCCAGCTCGGCCGCGCCCATGCCGTACAGCATCTCGATGAAACCGATCTCGCTCTGCCCGGCGGCGACGTCGCGGATCGCCTGCATGTTGAGCCGCTCGCCCTCACCCAGCGAGATCTTGCCGCGCAGCGTGGTTCGCAGCTCGACGGCCAGCGTGTAGTGGTCCTGGTGGATGTGCGTGATAAAGAAGTTCCTGATGTCGCCGAGGCCGTAGCCGAGCTGGCCGAGCGCCTCGGTCAGCCGCTCCCGCGCCTGCGCGAGCGCCATCCCCGCGTCGATCAGGTCCACTCCGTCCTCGCCCGCGATCGCGTAGACGTTGACCGCCTTCAGCGCGTCGCCGGGCAGCGGCAGCGGGATCCTGTAGAGCCCGTCGCCGAGGCTTTCCACCCCTGGCTCGGTCCAGGCGTGCCGGTCGTCCGGAGCGGCTTTCGATGCCGGCGGCCGGCTCGTCACATGATTCACAGGTGGTACCTCCTTGCCCCGTTCAATGTACCGGGCGGTACCGTTACCCGCTCATGGGCCGAGTTGCGCGCCGTCCGGGTGCACCGGACAGCAGGAGGCGACCGGGCAGGTCCGGCAGCCCGTGTTCACCCGGGCGCGGAACACCGGCCCCGCCATGCCGGCGGCGACCGCGTCCACAAGGTCCTTCGCCCATCCCGGCGCCGGGTCGTCGGACAGCGGGCGCTGCCGCTGCACTCGCGCCCTGGCGGTGAAGCCCGCCTTCCCCACCTGCACAAGCTCCGCGCCGCCCGGCTCGGTGATGCCGAGCTCCTCGAACGCGCCGAGCAGCACCGCCAGCTGGTAGACGCCAAGCTGCGGGTGGCGGTCCAGGTCCTCGTCGCGGGGGGCCGTCGCCCCGGTCTTCAGGTCCACGACGACGCCCCTGCCCTCCGCGTCGCGCTCGAGCCGGTCCACCCGGCCCGTGATCTCCACCTGCCCGACCCGCACCCGCAGCGCCTGCTCGGTGGCCAGCAGGTCCCGTGGGTTTGCCTGGTGCCAGGCGAGGAACTTCCGCACCATGCGTTCGGCGAGCTCACGCTGGCGCGACCCGTACCAGGCGCTCCCGAAGTCAAGGTGGTGCCAGATGTCGTCGATCCGCTGCGCGACGGCGGGCTCGGCGGCGCCGTCGGAGATGAGCACGGCGGCGGCGTGAATGACAGTGCCCAGGTGACGCAGCACGTCCGTCTGCCCGGCGCCGGCGGCGGACTCCAGCAGCCAGCGCAGCCCGCAGCGGGCGAAGGACTCCACCTGAGACGGCGACAGCCGGACCCGCTCGCCCGCTGGCACGATCGGGCCGGTGTCGGACAGCTCGGTCAGCGCGTACCACTGCGCCGGATCCGCGCCGCGGACGCCTGCCGCCGCCAGCCTGGCCAGCTGGGCGGCCGCGGCCCGGCGCAGCGCGCCAGGGGCCTGGGTGTCGGCGGCGGTCCGCCTGAGGTCGGCAACGAGCGCCGGCAGCGACAGCCAGCGGGTCGTCGCCCCCGCCCGCTGGACTTCGATCTCGTCGCCGGCGAGCTCGGCGAGGAAACGGGACGGCCGGCGGTCCTGCTCGTCACCGCCGGACGCGGTCACCACGAGCAGCCGCCGCGCCCGCGTCACCGCGACGTAGAACAGGCGGCGCTCCTCGGCGAGCAGCCTCGCGGCGAGCGCGGCCGCGGCGACGTCGGCGGCCGCGGTGCGCTCGCCGCCCTCACCGGGGGCCAGGCCGCCGTCCAGGCCGAGGGCGTCAGGCCGCGCCGCCTCGGCGAGCTCGTCGGCGCCCAGCAGCGAGCCGCGCAGCCGCAGGTCGGGCCAGACCTCTTCCTGCACGCCCGCGACGACCACCACATCCCACTCCAGGCCCTTGGACCGGTGCGCGGTCAGCACCCGCACGCACTCCTCGCGCACCGCCTGCTCGGCGATCGTGTTGCCGGCGATTTCCTGGCCCGCCAGGCTGTCGAGGAACAGCAGCGGGCTGCCCGGCGGCAGGTCGTCGGTGAACCTGGCGGCGGCTTCGAAGAGCGCGAGCACGGCGTCAAGGTCCCGGTCGGCGGTGGGGTCGTGCTCGGCCGCCGCGAGCCGCTCCCAGCGTTCGGCCAGGCCGGAGGCGTCCCAGATGGCCCAGAGCACGTCTTCCGCGGTGCCGTCGGCCGCGATGGCCTGGCGCGCGACCTCCAGCAGGGCGGCCACCCGCCGCGCCGGGGCGGCCACCCGGTCGCTGACCGTGTTCAGGATCTCGGCGGTTTCGATGGCCTCGCTCAGCGGAGTCCTGTCGAGCGCGCGGCGCAGCTTGCGCAGGCCCAGGCTGTCGGTCTGGCCGAGCGGGCCGGTCAGCAGCTCGGCGGCGATCTCATCGGTCAGCCTGCCGCGTTCCAGCGCGCAGCGCAGCAGCATGAGCAGCGGCCGCACGCCGGGCTCGTCGGGCAGCGGCAGCTCGTCGCCTGCCACCGTCACCGGGACGCCGGCGGCCGCGAGGGCGCGCCTGAGGACGGGGACCTGGCGTTGCGCGGAGCGGACCAGGACCGCCATGTGCTGCCAGGGCACGCCGTCAGCCAGGTGCGCGCGGCGCAGCGTGTCCGCGACCAGGGCGGCCTCCTGGGTTTCGGTGTCGGCGACGCAGATCCGCGCCTCGCCGGGCGCGGCGCCGGGCAGCGATGCGAGGGTGCGGTGCGGCGCGGCGACGCCGACGCTCACCCCGGCGCGGGCCGGGCCGGTGCCGACAGGCCCGGGCGGCAGGCGGCGGGCGACCCGCCGGGACGCGGCGAGCAGCGCCGGGCCGCTGCGCCGGCAGGTGCGCAGCGCGACCACCGGGGCCGGCGACCCGTCCGGGGCGCGGAACTTGTCAGGGAAGCCGGTCAGGGCGCGCACGTCCGCGCCGCGGAACGCGTAGATCGACTGGTCCGGATCGCCCACCGCGATCAGGTCCCTGCCGTCACCCGCCAAGGCCAGCAGCAGCGACTCCTGCGCCGGGTCGCTGTCCTGGTACTCGTCGACGAAGACCGCGTCGTAGGCGTCGCGCTCCCGCTGCCTGGTCGCTTCCCTGCCCAGCAGCCGCGCGGCGATCCTGACGATCTCCGCGTAGTCGTAGGCGGGCACCGGCGCGAGGTCGAAGCGGGCCGCGTACCTGTCGAGGAACGCCCCGGCCGCCACCCAGTCGTCCCGCTTGCACCGCCTGCCGAGCTGCCGGAGCGACTTGCCGTCGAGGCCACGTTCCGCGGCACGCATCAGGACGTCCCGCAGCTCTTCGGCGAAGCCGCGGGTGCCGAGCGCGGGCCGCAGCCGCTCCGGCCAGTTCAGCGCGCCGTCGGCGGCCTCGCCGCGGAGCAGCCTGCGTATCTCGAGCAGCTGCTCAGGCGCGGACAGCAGCCGCGGCGGCTGGTCGCCTGCCAGCACGAACTCTCGCCTGACCAGGGCGTACGCGTAGCTGTGGAAGGTGAGCGCGAGCGGCTCTGAGGTCGTGCGGCCAAGCCGCGCGGTGATGCGGTCGCGGAGCTCGGCCGCCGCCTTCCTGCTGAAGGTGAGCACCAGCATGCGCTCAGCGTCGGCGCCGCGCCGCTCGATCCGCTCCGCGACCGCCTCCACGATCGTGGTGGTCTTGCCGGTGCCTGGTCCGGCCAGCACGAGGAGCGGCCCGCCCTGGTGGTCCACCACCCGCTGCTGCGCGTCGTCGAGGCGCGGCGCGGCGCGGTCGAGGGCCCCGTCGGGCCCGTGCTCCAGGCGGCCGGGGCCCACGGGGGCCTGGGAGCGCTGGGCGCCCGGCGCGCGGCGGACGAGTCGGTAACCGTTCATCACGATTGATTTTCCCGCCGGCCACTGACATTCGAGCGGCATTCGGGCGGCCTGGCCGTCCGCGGTGTCAGCCGGCGCTCCCCGGCCAGCGGGCGCGCCGCACGTCGACGCGCACCGGCGGGCGGGCCGAACGCAACGGCGTCCCCTCCGCCAGGTACCGCTTGAGCGCCGCGACCTCATGGCCCGGCGCCGGCGTGCCGTCGGCGTGGATCACCCGCCACCAGGCGACGCCGCCACCGTAGCTGGCCAGCACCCGGCCGACCTGGCGCGGGCCGCCGGCGCCCAGGTACTCGGCGATGTCGCCGTAGGACATGACCTGACCGGGCGGGATCGCGTCCACGACGTCGAGGACGCGGGCCGAGTACTCGTCAAGCGTGGTCATCGGCGCCGCCGTAGTCGCTGCCCGGCACCGTGTACCCCGTGCTGGGATACCCGGCTCCCGGGTAGCCGTTGCTCGGATACCCGGCGGCGCCCGGCCGGGGACCGTACCCGAGCCTGGGCGGTCTCGGCGGCGCCGGCGATCCTGGGGGTCCCGCGCCGGTCGCGCGCTGCCGGCGGAGCAGCCTGAGTCTAAGGGCCGCGGCTAGCGTCAGGGCCAGCGCCAGGAACGCAAGGAACGAGAACAGCACGAGATCCCCGGCACCGCGTGGCGCCACCGGAGCGGCCGGCACCGCCGCGGCGCCGCCGCCGAAGTGCGCCGACGCGGCCACCGGCGAGGCCGCCTGGTGCACGGCGAGCAGCTTTCCCGCCGCGAGCAGCGCCGCGCCCGCGTCGACCGTGCCGAACCCGGTCCGCGGGTTGTAACCGCTCGACCCGTTGCTCGCCGTGGACGTCAGCGCCTCGGTGACCTGGGCCGGGGTGATGATCGGGTACCTCGACTCGATCAGCGCGACGACCCCCGCCACGAGCGCGCACGCCGGGCTGGTGCCGTCGACGGTCCAGTACAGGCCGTCGCGGCCCTGGGCCGGGACGGCCTGCCCGGGGGCGGCGACCTTGACCGAGAGGTTGTTGCTCGAGAAATTAGCCGCCGTGCCGTTGCGGTACAGCGCGCCCACGCCGATGACGCCCGGGTACTCGGCGGGGAAGGACACCGGGGCGAACCCGTTGTTCTGCCGTTTGTCGTCAAGGCCCGAGTTGCCCGACGACGCGACCAGCACCACGTTGTGGTCATAGGCGTACTGCACCGCGGCACGCACCGCGCCGCTCGGCGCCGAGTAGCCGATCGACATGCTGATGACCTTGGCGCCGTCCTTGACGGCGATCCTGATCCCGGTCGCCAGCGAATGCTGGATGGTGGGCTCCGCCTCGCCGTCGTACTTGGCATAGCCGGGGTCGTCCTTGTCCGGGATCACCCGGATGGACAGGATCTTCGCGGCCGGCGCGACCCCTTCGATGCCGCTGCCGCCGCCGTCGTGACCGTGGCCCGCGATGATCGACGCCATCCAGGTTCCGTGCTCGCCCCAGTGCGGGGTGCTCGGCTTGGTGCGCAGCCCGGTCAGGTCGGGACCGGTCCTCACCGAACCGGTGAGGTCGCTGACGTTCGGGTTCACGCCGCTGTCGATGACCGCGACCGTCACGCCTTCGCCCGAGGCGTTCACCCACGCCGCTGGCACGTCGAGCATGTTGAGCACCCACTGCTGGCTGTCCCTGACCTGGTCGGCCGGCGCCGCGAGCGCGGCCGGCGACGCGAGGAAGGGCACCGCGGCAGCCGCGCCCGCCACGCAGGAGGCGAGCGCCAGCCGGGGACCGCGCCGGGCTAGCATCCCGGCGTTCCCGGGCATTGCGGCGGCGGCGCGGCCTTGCCGACCGTGGACGCGACCGCGTACGCCACGCCCGCGCCCGCGGCGGTCATCTCCGCGAGGCCGTACTGGTCGTCGATGACTGGCTGGCGCGGCCGGTCGTCGGTGTAGCCGATCGTGTAGAAGACGAGGTACGGGCCGGCGGCCATGCTGCCGGAGAGCTGCCGGCGAGCGTCGGTGAACGCGACGGCGAGGCTGCCCGCCACCGGCACCGTCCGCACTCCAGCGGCGGTGCTGCCGCCGACGCCCTTCAGTTCCTGCCGAGCCGCGTTGACCTGGGCCGACCCGGGCATGGCGGCGACGCCCACGGTGATCACGTAGCTGCCGGTCCCGTCGACGTACGTGGCCCGGAGCATCGCCTCGCAGCCATGGCGGGCGAGCATGGCGCCCACGGCAGCCGGGTCGGTGGCCGCCGCGCAGCTGGCCTGGCGGGCGATGCCGATCCGGTCGGCGGTCTGCTGTAGCCCGGGGTCGTCGCTCGGCAGCGTTGGGGGCGGGGGCGCGCCGTACTGCAGCGACGCGGGGAAAATAGCCCCGGCGGACATCGTGCGCCAGCGCTTGCCGATTTCCCAGTCGGTGATCTGCCGCTGCTGCTCCGCCGAGAATTGCCTCGGCAAGAGCTGAAGGGCGATGCCTGTCAGCGCCA
>DATBBI010000216.1:0-3521 GCA_036271115.1 Trebonia sp. | reverse complement strand
CTACATCACCACTCATTTCTTCGGCATGAAGATCAACCGGTACATGCACGACCACGGCATCACCGAGCAGACGCTGGCCCGGGTGGCGGCCAAGAACTTCCGCAACGCGTCAGGCAACGACAAGGCCTGGCGGCGCACCCCCCTGTCGGTCGAGGAGATCCTCGCCTCCCCGATGCTGAACTACCCGCTCCGCCAGTTCATGTACTGCGGACCTGACGAGGGTGCCGCCGCCGCAGTGCTGTGCCGCGCCGACCAGGCACACAAGTACGCCGGGCGGCCGGTCCGGGTGCGCGCCTGTACGCTGCGCAGCCGCCGGATCGGCGCGTTCGAGGTGCAGAGCCCGGCGCTGCCCGCCGGCGAACCCACACCGAGCCCGACCGTGGACGCCTCGCGGGAGGCGTACGAGCTCGCCGGGATCGGGCCGAAGGACGTCGCGGTAGCTCAACTGCAGGACACCGACGCCGGGTCGGAGATCATCCACCTCGCCGAGAACGGGCTGTGCAAGGACGGTGAACAGGAACGCATGATCGCCGACGGCGAGACCGAGATCACCGGCCGGCTACCGGTCAACACCGACGGCGGCCTGATCGGCAATGGCGAGCCGATCGGCGCCTCGGGCCTGCGCCAGATCCACGAGATCGTCCTGCAACTGCGCGGCGCCGCGGGCGCCCGGCAGGTACCAGGGAAGCCCGCGGTCGGCTACGCGCATCTGTACGGCGCTCCCGGCGTGTCCGCGGTAACGATCCTGTCCACCTGAGAAGCGAGTGGTGAGCATGGCGATGGACGTGCCTGGCGATCGCTACTTCCAGCCCGGGATCGAGACGATGCCCAGGGTCGAGCTGACAAAGCTGCAGACCGAGCGCATCCTCAGCCTCGTGCCCTACGCCTACGAGCGTTCGGCTTTCTACCGTGAGGTATGGGAGGCGGCGGGCGTCCGCCCCGCGGACATCAGGGACCTCGACGACTTCACCCGGCTGGTCCCCACGATCACCCGCGATGACATCAGGGCGTTCCGGAGCCGGACGGGCGACCCGTATGCCGGCCTGCTGTGCGTGGACCCGTCGGAGCTGACGTCGATTACCTCGAGCTCGGGGACCACGGGCGAGCCGGAGTTCTTCCCTGAGCTGTGGGACGCCCACCCGCCGCTGCCGCTGGCGTCGGCCCGTGACCTGTGGGAGCTCGGGCTCCGGCCCGGTGACCGCGTGCTCACGCCGGCCGGCAGCTTCCGCGGCTTCTTCGACAGCTTCTACCAGATGCTCGGGCTCGTCCCGGTCTACGCCGACACCTGGATGGGGCACTGGGCGGAGGTCCTGGAGGTCATCAAGGCGTACCGTCCGGCCTACGTGCAGCTCATGGGCCCGATCATCATCGAGCTCGAGCGGCTGGCGGCGACGCACGACCTGCGTGAGGCATTCTCCTGCTTCAAGGGGGCGAGCTTCGCGGGCCAGCCGCTGGGCCGGCACCAGGCCCGCATGGTCCGCGAGGACTGGGGGCTCGAGCTGTTCGTCTACACGAGCGCGGGCGACACGGGCACCGCCTGGGAGTGCCGCGAGCACGACGGCTACCACCTGTGGGAGGACACGGTCCTGGCCGAGCATCTGTCGACCGACGGCAACGACCCCGTTTCCGGCGACGAGGTGGGCGAGCTGGTCGCCACGAACCTCGATGACCCGGCGGCGCCGCTGATCCGCTACCGGAGCGACGACCTGGTGCGGATGAGCGGCGACGTGTGCGGCTGCGGGCGGACCCATGCCCGGATGTGGGTCGCGGGCCGCAAGGGTGACGAGACACTGGTCCGCGGCCGGCCGGTCCTGGTCGGCGACGTATGGGCGGCCGTGGAGAGCGTGCCAGCGACCGCCGACGGGCTGTTCCAGATCATCCGGCCTAGCCGTGAGGTCGAAGAACTGCGGGTGCGCGTGGGGTATGAGCCGTCCGGTGACGTGGGCGGGCTGGCGGAGCGGCTGGCCGCGGCGATCGAGGAACGCGTCGGCGTGGTGCCGGTGGTGGAGCTCGAGACGGCGGACGAGATCCTCGCCCGCAGCACCAGCGTGGCGAAGTTCCCCCGTGTTGTGAAGAAATGAGCGTGGTGAGGATATGAGCAGGGCATCGATGGTCGCCGCGGCGGCGGCGCTGCCCCGGGCACCCATCGCCGGCATTGGCCGCTACCACGCCGGCGACCAGATCGTGGACTTCGAGATCGGCTGGGAGGAAACCAGCCGGGACACGGTGTGGGCCCGGGAGCAGCTCACCCGCTGGGGGGCCAGCCGGTCCGGCTACGCGCTGATCACAGCGGCGATGTGGCAGGGCCCCTGGGTGTCGCCGGTCCTGCGGGCGTGCCGCGAGATCGGCATCACGTTCGGGATGGCCGATGTCTTCGGCTGGGATTCCCGGCGGACCGCGACGTTCGCTCGGCGGCTGCCCCTGTCCCTGGTCTTCGGACTCGGCCGGGAGACCGCCGAGGCGCTCGCGGACTCCGGGGAACTGGCGGGCCTGCTTGGCGGGGTGCCCGCGATCCTCGCGCACGCTGACGCACTGCCGGCACTGACCGCCGCCGGGCTGCGGCCGGGACTGCTCGCGCTGCTCGGGCCCGCGCTCGCCCTGGAGTGCCCGCAGGGAGCCGGCGCGCACGTCAACGGCGCTGAATGGCTTGTCGAAGAGACCGGCGACGGCCTGATCCTCGACGCGGTCGCCGAGCGCGCGCACCAGGCGCGGCGCGTCCCGCTCGGGATCACGGGCAGCGTGGTCTCCGGCCCCTGCCCATGCGGGAGCCCGGACCCCCGGGTGCGGCTCGGCTGACGCCGGACCCGCGCCCCTAGATCACGTGCTCGCTGGCGAGCTGGTCGAGCTGGTCTGCCGTGAGATCGAGTTCGGCGAGCACTTCCCGGGTGTGCTCGCCGAGCCTGGGAGCGGGCCGCCGCACTTCGTAGTCCTGCCCCTCGATCACCGCGGGCTGCCCCACGTAGGTGAACGGCCCGGCCTGCGGGTGCTCGCCCTCGTAGAAGATCTGCCGCTGCCGCATGTGCGGGTCGTCGAGCAGCTCAGGGAGCCTGGTGGGTGCGGGCCCCATGGCGACGTCATGCTCTACGGCGACCTTCATCCACTCCTCCAGCGTGCGGGTGTGGAAGATCCGCTGCAGTTCATGCCGCAGCTCCACTTCGCCGGCGGCGAAGTCGACCGGCGCCGACTCGTTCTTGCGGGCGGCGAGATCGGGCCGCCCGATCGCCTGGCAGAAGTGGTCCCAGAACTTGTGCTCGATGGCGCAGAACAGGATGAACCTGTGATCGGCGGTCTCGTAGAACTGGTACTTGGCGCTGCCCAGGTCAGACTGCCCGGGCGCGGGCATGGTCGTGCGGTCGGCGATCCGGGCGTCATTGAGCTGATAGGTCGCGCTTATCCAGGCCGACGCGACGCACGCGTCGGCGCCCGCGACGTCGATGAAGCAGCCCTCGCCGGTGCGGAGCTTGCGGACCAGGCCCGCCATGATGTGGTAGGCGCCGTAGATGCCGGCGTCGGCCGTGCCT
>DATBBI010000215.1:0-3570 GCA_036271115.1 Trebonia sp. | reverse complement strand
TCATCGGCGTCGAAGTTCAGGAGCAGTACAAGTTCCCGTTCACGGTGACGATCGACGTCGGCAACATCGGCGGCCCGAGCGCGGGCATGATGTTCGCGCTCGGGATCATCGACATGCTCACCCCCGACAACCTGACCGGCGGGAAGTTCATCGCGGGCACGGGGGAGATAACCCCGGCCGGCCAGGTGGAGCCGATCGGCGGCATACAGCAGAAGATGGCCGCCGCGCGCAGCGCGGGCGCGACCGTCTTCCTCACCCCGTCGGCCAACTGCGCCAACACGGGGGGCGCCGTGCCGGCCGGGCTGCACCTCGTCAAGGTGAGTACCCTGTCCCAGGCGGTATCGGACCTTGAGGCGATCAAGGCGGGCAAGTCTGTCCCGTCTTGCTGAGTTCCGGCACTGTTCCCCGCAGAGTTCCTGCACTGTTCACTGTTATCCGAGCATGCTCGTCCAGGGCTGGGACAGGGGCGTAGGCTGCGGCTATCAGGACTTCGAAGGGGGCGCATAGAGTCGTGGCACTTCGGGTACTGATCGACGCGACCGACGTGCCGACAGATCGAGGCGCGCTGGGCCGCTACGTCGACGGTCTTATCGGAGCGCTCGCCGCGGCAGGGGCGGACATGGCGGTCGTCTGTCAGCGGTCCGACGAGGAACGGTACGGCCGGCTCGCTCCTGGCGCGACCATTGTCGCCGGACCGGCCGCGCTCGGGCACCGCTCCGCGCGGCTCGCCTGGGAGCAGAGCGGACTGCCGGTCGTCGCTCAGCAGGTGAACGCGGACGTGATCCACATGCCGCATTACTCCATGCCGCTGCGGCCTGGCCGGCCGACGGTCGTCACCGTCCACGACGTCACGTTCTTCACCGAGCCCGAGCTCCACACCGCGGTCAGCGGCATGTTCTTCAAGTCGGCGATCCGCACCGCTACCAGGCGCGCCACGCGGATCATCGTGCCGTCCAACGCGACCCGCGATGAGCTGGTCCGGGTGCTCGGCATGGACACCGCAAAGATCGACGTCGCCTACCACGGGGTGGATCACCGGCTGTTCCACCGGCCCGATCCGCGCCAGGTCAGCCAGATCTCGGCTCGGCTGGGCCTGCACGGCAAGCCGTACATCGCGTTCCTCGGCTCGATGGACCCGAGGAAGAACGTCGCCGCCCTGATCAAGGGCTGGGCGGGCGCTGTCGGCGACCTCACCGACCCGCCCGCGCTCGTGCTCGCGGGCGGCGGCGGCTGGAGCGAGGACGTGGACGCGGCGGTCGCCGCGGTCCCGCCGCACCTGCGGCTGTGCCGTCCTGGCTACCTGCCGTTCGCGGAGCTGCCCGGCTTTCTCGGCGGCGCGCTCGTGGTGGCCTACCCGTCGCACGGCGAGGGATTCGGCCTTCCTGTGCTCGAGGCGATGGCGTGCGGCGCGCCGGTGCTGACCTCACATCGCACGTCGCTGCCCGAGGTCGGCGGCGAGGCGGTCGCGTACACCGAGCCGGACGCGGAGTCCATCCAGATCGCGCTGCGTGCGCTGATCGACGACCCGGAGCGGCGCGCCGCGCTCGGCGTCCTCGGGCACACCAGGGCCCAGGAGTTCACCTGGGCCGCATCGGCGGCCGCGCACCTGGCCAGCTATAAGCGGGCGGCAGACCAGCAGGCGGCGGACACCCGCGCCGGGTTAGGCCCGCGCTGGCAAATTCTGCTGAGTAACGCGACAGGCTCGAATTCTCCGGGTGTCGCGGCGCTAGCCGGGCGCGTGAGTATGCTGCGTGAGTCAGCGGCGCCGCCCGGTGACTGTCCGTGAAACCGAGCGCTTAAGCGAGAATCAAAATGCCACGTGACGCCCTTGAAGCGATCATGCTTGTGGGTGGCAAGGGCACCCGGCTCCGTCCGCTTACCCTGTCCGAGCCCAAGCCGCTGCTCCCGACGGCAGGCGTCCCGTTCCTGATGCATCAGCTCGCAAGGGCGGCCGAGTGCGGCATCACGCACGTGGTCCTGGCGACTTCATACCGCGCCGAGATGTTCACCGAGGCCTTCGGCGACGGGGCGGCGCTCGGGCTGTCCATCGACTACGTGCACGAATCGTCCCCGCTGGGGACCGGCGGCGGCATCAGGAACGCGGCATCCCTCCTGCACGGAGGTCCCGACGACCCGATCGTGGTGCTGAACGGCGACGTCCTGTCCGCCCACGACCTCCCGGCCCAGATAGACCTGCACCGCAAGCGGGAAGCGGCGGTGACGCTGCACCTGGTCGAGGTGGATGACCCGAGCCGGTATGGCCTCGTGCCGACAGAAGCCGGCGGGCGGGTCACCGCGTTCCTCGAGAAGACCCCGCACCCGGTCACCAACCGGATCAACGCCGGCTGCTACGTGTTCCGCCGCTCCGTCATCGACCAGATACCGCCCGGCCGCGTGGTGTCGGTGGAGCACGAGACGTTTCCCGAGCTGATCGCCGCGGACGCCCTGGTGATGGGGTACGCGGAAAGCGCGTACTGGCTGGACGTCGGCACGCCAGAAGCGTTCGTGCGCGGATCCTGCGACCTGGTGCTCGGGCTCATGCCGTCGACGGCCGTGCCGCACCCCGCCGGCTCGGATCCCTCCCCGGGCTCGGCTGCCTCGCTGGGCCAGGCCACGTCGCCCGTGGCGGCCGCGGAGTTCCTGCTGCTCGACCACGCCCAGGTGGCCGGTGACGCAGTGCTGTCCGGCGGCACAGTGGCCGGCGCCCGATCGGTGGTCAGCGCCGGCGCCGTCGTGCACGGCAGCGTGCTCTTCGACGGGGCCATCATCGGCGCCGGCGCCGTGGTCAGGGACAGCATCGTCGGCTTCGGCGCCACGATCGGCGACGGCGCGGTGCTCGACGGTGCCATCATCGGCGACCGCGCGTTCATCGGGCCGGGCAACGAACTGGCCCGCGGCCTGCGCGTCTGGCCCGATGTCCGGCTGGAGCCCACCTCGGTCCGCTTCTCCACCGACGCCTAGCACCCGGTCCGGCCAAGGTCCCCGCCGAACGGCAGGGCAGCCCCTAGCATGTTGACCCGTGGGCTACCAGGGACTCAGCATGACCGGCACGGCCCCGTCGAGGACCACCGCCGCCGCTAAGCCCGAGCCCGCCCGCGTCCTTGAATGGCAGGCGCCCTTCCTTCTCGACGTGCGGGTCACGCTGTCCGTCCAGGGCCGGGGCCGGAGCGACCCGACGTTCCGCATCGATGAGGCGGGGGCGGTGTGGCGCACCTCGCTCACGCCCGACGGGCCCGCCACGATCCGGGTCACGGCCCGCTCCCTGGCCGCCTCGGCGCCCGCGGGCCCGCTGGTCCTGGCCCAGGCCTGGGGTCCTGGAGCGGACTGGCTGCTCGGCGCCCTCCCCGGTGCCCTCGGCCTGCACGACGACATTTCCGGCTTCGACCCCTCCGGTCACCCCGTCCTGCGCCAGGTCGCCCGCAGGCACCCCGGCCTCCGTCTCGGCCGCAGCGGCCGCCTGATGGAGGCGCTCGTCCCCGCGGTGCTCGAGCAGAAGGTCCTCACCATCGAGGCCCACCGGGCGTGGCGGATCCTGCTCGCCAAGTTCGGCGGCCAGCCGCCAGGCCCCGC
>DATBBI010000214.1:0-12661 GCA_036271115.1 Trebonia sp. | reverse complement strand
ACCACGATGCCGACCACCACGGTGGCCAAGACTGTGGCACGCGGCGACCTGGTGTTCGTGGTCGGTGTCCGCAGTCACGGCAAGCTCATCGCGGAGCTCATCCTGTTCTCCGTGCCGAAGACGGCGACGGTCACCCCGGCTAACACGGCGACCGTGACCACCACAGCGCCCGCATTGCCGAGTTCGTCAGCGAGCCCGACCCACTTCTGATACCTGCCGGCTCTCGCAAATCCAGCCCGCGGGCGGCCCAGTGCCGCCCGCGGGCACCGTCCGCTCACCGAACGCAAGGGATCATGGCAGATCTTCTCACTCCCAGCCACCTGCGAGCCGGCCAGCGCGAACTGCGGGCCGGCGACCTCGTGCTCGACGAGGCGCGCTGGACCGTCTTCCGCGGAGACAGGCAGGTAGACCTGTCTCCCACCGAGTTCCGCCTGCTGGCTTACCTGATGCGTAACCAGGGGCAGGTGCTCACCAGGGCGCAGCTCCTGAAAGACGTCTGGGGCTGGAACAAGGGCGCCCAGTCCCAGGTCGTGGAGACCTACGTCAGCTACCTGCGCCGCAAGCTCGACGCGCTCGGCCCCCGGCTGATCCACACCAGGCGCGGCGTCGGCTATCTGCTCCGTCCGGCCGAAGCCCAGGCGGGTATCATCGCGTCCCACCGCGACGAACCGGCCCGGTTGTCGTACCCTCGGATAGGACGGACCGTCGTTCGTTAACGCCGACCGGGGACGAGTGGGGAGGGCAGCCTGTGAGCGGAATTGTCCTGCTGGTGCTCATCGGCTTGGGCGCCGCGTGGCTGTGGACGCGCGGCCGCAAGCGCCTGAGCATGCCAACCAACGGGAAACAGTGGCTCGGGGTCGTCATCGTCGTCGTCGTGGTGCTCGCCCTCGCCTACGGTGCCACCAGCACCCCGCACTCCACCGTGCCCTGATCCCTGACCCGTGAGAGCGCGCGGGACGTTAACGGCCGTTGAGCGGCAGCTCGAACCAGACGGCCTTGCCTTCGGGGGTGGGCCGGGACCCCCACCGGGTGGCAAGCTGCTCGACCAGGTAAAGACCCCGGCCGCCCTCGTCGGTGGCTCGCGCTGTGCGCAGCCTCGGCAGCCGCAGGTCCGGGTCGAAGACCTCGACCCAGACCGCTCCGCCGCCGCGCCTGAGGCGGAGCACCAACTCACGGGGACGCGGCGACGGGGCCAGGTGGGCGATCGGGCTGTCCCAGGTCTGCGCCGTGACCGCCGTCATGCCGCCTGGCCACGGGGTCGGCCCGCCCGCGGCGGCGGGAACACCGGGCACGGCCGCGGTCAGCGCCGACGGCGGGTCAAGGTCAAGGTCGAACCTGCGCCCCGCCGGGCTCGGCGTGACAGCGGCGTGCAGCACCGCGTTGGTCACGACCTCTGAGACGAGCAGGCAGGCGAGGTCGGCCTGGTCCGGGTCCATGTGCCACGCGGTGAACGTGCTGGCCGCGACCCGGCGCGCCTCGGAGACCATGATCGGCTCGGCGGGGAAGGTCCGCTCGGCCGAAGCGAGTTCCTCAGGCGAGGAATGGACCACCAGAATCGCCATGTCGTCGTCGATGTCACCGGGCACGGCGTTCTCGGCGGCCAGCGCGAGAGTGCCGGCCCTGCCTTCGGCCGCCCCGCTGCTCGCCGCGGCGAGGATCGCGTCCCGCAGCATGGCGACCGCCTCGGCCTCGGTGTAGTGCCCGGAGCCGTCCTCCCTGGTCCGCCGGTCGGTCAGCCCGTCCGTGTACAGCACGAGGGCGGCGCCGGGCGGGAGCTTGACCGTCTGCTCCTTGTAGGTGGGCAGCCCCCTGATGCCCCGGCCGCGTACCCCGAGCAGCACCCCCTTATGCCGGACCTCGAGCGGCTTGACCGCCCCGCCCGCGGCCATCAGCGGCGCGGCGTGCCCCGCGTTGGCGAAGGTCAGCTCGCGGGACCACGCGTCGTAGATCATGTAGATGCAGCTGACCGTCGGCGGGTCGCCCGCGGCGCCGGCCGGCGCCGTGGACCGGACCCACTCGTCCAGCTTGCGCATGATGTCCGCGGGCGGCTGCTCATCCTGGGCGTAGGCGCGCAGCGCGGCACGGAGCTGGCCCATGGTAGCCGCGGCCCGCGGGCCGCGGCCCTCCACGTCTCCGATGACGAGCCCGACCCGGCCGGCCGCGAGCGGGATGATGTCGTACCAGTCGCCGCCGACCTGCGTCTGGATTCCCTGACCCTGGGTCTCGAGCGGCTTGGCCGGCACGTAGCGGAACGCGACCTCGAGCCCGTCGAGTTCCGGCACTTCCTGCGGCAGCAGGCTTTGCTGGAATGCCAGCGCGGTCTGCCGCTCCGCCTCGAACAGCATGGCGTTGTCGATGGCCACGGCGACCCTGCTGGCGATCGCGCCGACCAGGTCGCCGTCGGCCAGGTCGTAGTGCGGGTCGCGGCGGTCGGTGAGCCTGGACAGCGCCAGCGCCATCACGCCGAGCAGTTCCCCCCGCGCGCACAGCGGCGAGGCGAGCACCGACGTCAGCCCCGCCTGGTCAGCCGCCGACATGGATTCCTCGCTCGGCGCCGGATAGTACTCGGCGTGCAGGTCCGGGACGACGACCGTCTCGAGCCGCTCCATCGCCTGCTGCATGAAGTGGCCGGCCGGATAGGAGATGGGCTCGCCGACCCCCGCCCAGGTGCCCGCCGCGGGCTCCCAGCCGCCGGCGTGCGTCATGACCCGCCTGACGAGCTTGTCGCCGCTGATCAGGTCGATGAAGCAGTGGTCGGCGAACTGCGGGACGAGGATCTGCGCGACGTGCCGCAGCGTCGTGTCCAGCTCCAGCGACCCCGCCAGCCGCTCGCCAATCCGCTCAAGCAGCCGCACCCAGTCCTGCTCCCGCTGCGCGTCCCGGCGGCCGGCCTCGGTGACCATGATCACCATGCCGCCGATGTCGCCTGACGAGTGGCGCAGCGGGACGGCGAGCACCCGGAGGAAGACCAGCGTGCCGTCGCCGCGGGACCCGGTGAACGTCCCGTCCCAGGTCATCCCGCTGAGCACTTGCCGGGAGAGCTGGGCCGCCTTCGGCAGGTCCCCGTCAGGGATGAACCCGAGGGCGTGCAGTGGCTGGCCCGCGATCTTCGAGGCGTCGGAGGGGAGCCGCAGCAGCGCGGCGACGTGCTCGTTGGCGAACAGCACGTTGCCCTGCCGGTCAGCGACGATGACGCCGATCTCAGCCTGGCGCAGGACAAGCTCAGCCGACAGATCCGAATCGAAGACGCCCTCGTTCCAGCGCGCCATACTCACGCTCCGGTCACTGAACTAGTCGCTGCCTAACTCCCTGGACACGAAAACGTGCGCGGCGACGTCGGCGGGCAGGTCGGCAGGCGCAACAGCGCCCGCGCCGTCGGCGTCCGTGTTGTCCGCGTCCCCATCGGCCCTATCAGCCGTCCCGCCGAACACCCGGACTCCGCCTTCTACCGCCCCGAGCAACACCTCGCGTCCGGGTTGTATCCCGGCGCGCTTCAGTTTAAGCATCAGAACGAGATCACTTTGGACGTGCTCAGTAATTCTGGTAACAATCGCCCGTACATCCCCAGCACTACCGCGCACCACGTCGGTCATGGGCTCGTCGGGCTTGGCCTGGCAGCCGGCCGCGGCCTCGTCGGAGACGAGCTCGTCGAGACCGGGGATCACGTTCCCGTGCGGGCACCGGTCTGGCCGCTGCAGCAGTTCGTAGATGCGCCGCTCCACGTTTTCCGACATCACGTGCTCCCAGCGGCAGGCCTCGATGTGCACCTCTTCCCAGGGCAGCTGGATCACGCTGACCAGCAGGCACTCGGCCAGCCTGTGCTTGCGCATCACCCGGGTCGCCAGCATCCGGCCGGTGTCGCTGAGTGCGAGCTGCCGGTCGCCCGCCAGGTGCAGCAGGCCGTCTCGTTCCATCCGCGCCACGGTCTGGCTGACCGTCGGGCCTGACTGGGAGAGCCGCTCCGCGATCCGCGCGCGCAGCGGGACGATTCCCTCCTCCTCCAGTTCGAAAACGGTGCGGAGGTACATCTCCGTCGTATCGATTAGCCCATGGGCAGTCACTGAACTTCCTCCTGACAGTGATGCTACGCGCTCACGCGACCACCCTTAGGGAAACCTAAGGTGAGAGCCGTTCGATACCCCAGCCGGCGCCCGGGTCTCCCTGGGCCCCCGGCCGCCGGTACCGCAGCCGGTCGTGCAGCCGGTTCTGCCGGGATTGCCAGAACTCCACCGTGACGGGCACGATCAGGTACCCGCCCCAGAAGTCGGGCATCGGCACCCCGGTGCCTTCCGGCCATCGCCGGGACAGCTCGGCGACCCGCGAGTCAAGCTCCTCCCGCGACTGGAGCACCCGCGACTGCCGCGACGCCCACGCGCCGATCTGCGACGTGTGCGCGCGCGAATGGAAGTACGGCTCGCTTTCCTCCGTCGTCAGCGGGCGGACGCTGCCCTCCACGGTCACCTGCCGGCCCAGCGCGTACCAGGGGAACACCGCGCAGCAGCGCGGATCGGCCGCCAGGTCGTTCCCCTTGCGGGAAGTGCGGTTGGTGTAGAAGGTGAAGCCGTCGTCGTCGTGCGCCTTGAGCAGCACGGTCCGCGCGTGCGGCCGTTCCCCCATCGTGGCCAGCACCATCGCGTTGGGCTCCGGCAGCCCGGCGGCGACCGCGTCATCGAACCAGCGCGCGAACTGCTTCATCGGAGAGGCGTCAAGCATCTCCGGAGTTAGCGTCGTGTCCATAAGTGACGATCTTTACACGCGGCCTGACTACCGCAGCCAGAGGCGCGGCGGTTGAATGAAGCCACAATCCTTAGAGGTACATACCAATTGTGCCGGCCTGGCGTGCCAGACCCCCTACAGGGAGGTAAGACGCTGATGTCTGACTTCAAGCCTGGTCTCGAAGGCGTCGTGGCCTTCGAGACAGAAATCGCCGAGCCCGACAAGGAAGGCGGTTCGCTCCGGTACCGGGGCGTGGACATCGAGGAACTCGCCGGGCACGTGTCCTACGGCCACGTGTGGGGCCTCCTCGTCGACAACTCCTTCCGGCCGGGCCTCCCGCAGTCCGAGCCGCTGCCGCTGGCCACGCGCACCGGCGACGTGCGTGTCGACGTGCAGAGCGCGGTCGCCGCGCTCGCTCCCGCCTGGGGGCTGCGCCCGCTGATCGACATCACCGCGGAAGAAGCGCGGGACACCCTCGCCCGGGTCAGCGTGCAGATGCTGTCGTTCGTCGCCCAGTCGGCCCGCGGCGCCGACCTGCCCGCCATCCCGCAGAACCGGGTGGACGAGGCCAGCACCGCGGCCGAGGCGTTCATGATCCGCTGGCGCGGCGAGCCCGACCCGCGGCACGTGAAAGCGGTGGACACCTACTGGACTTCGGCCGCCGAGCACGGCATGAACGCCTCCACGTTCACCGCCCGGGTGATCGCCTCCACCGGCGCGGACGTCGCCGCTGCCATGTCCGGTGCGGTTGGCGCGCTGTCCGGCCCGCTGCACGGCGGAGCGCCTGCCCGCGTGCTGCACATGATCGAGGACGTAGAGCGCACCGGCGACGCCGAGGCCTACGTGAAGTCGGTCCTTGACCGCGGGATGAGGCTGATGGGCTTCGGCCACCGCGTCTACCGGGCCGAGGACCCGCGCGCCCGGGTGCTGCGGCGCACCGCCAAGGAACTCGGCGCGCCACGTTATGAGGTCGCGCTCGCGCTGGAGAACGCGGCGCTGACCGAACTCCGGGCGCGCAGGCCGGACCGGGTGCTCGAGACCAACGTCGAGTTCTGGGCGGCGATCGTGCTCGACTTCGCCCAGATTCCCGCGGAGATCACGCCCTCGATGTTCACCTGCGCCCGCACCGCGGGCTGGGCGGGGCACATCCTGGAGCAGAAGCTGACCGGCCGCCTGGTCCGCCCGTCCGCCCGCTACGTCGGCCCGAGCGCCCGCCCGGTGCGCGACGTGCCCGGCGCCGCTGAAGTGCTGGACCGGCAGGTCTAGCGCTACCCTGGGCTGGTGACCAGCACCATCATCATCCCCGGCGAGCTGAAGCCGCGGGACGGCAGGTTCGGCAGCGGCCCCACCAAGGTGCGGCCAGCGCAGGCTGCCGCGCTGGCCGCCGCCCCGGAGCTCGGCACATCGCACCGTCAGCCGCCGGTGCGGTCGGTCGTGCGGCGGATCCGCGAGGGCCTGGCTGAGCTTTTCAGTCTTCCGAACGGGCACGTGGTGGCTCTCGGCAACGGAGGCACTCACGCCTTCTGGGACGCCGCCACGTTCGGACTGGTCAGGGAACGATCGCAGCACCTGTCGTTCGGTGAGTTCTCAGCGAAGTTCGCTACTGTCACGGCTCGCGCACCCTGGCTGAAGGAGCCTTCGGTCATCGCCACGGAGCCTGGGACCCATCCGCTGCCACGCGCAGAAGCGGGCGTTGACGCCTACGCGCAGACTCACAACGAGACGTCCACCGGAGTGTGGATGCCGGTCCGCCGCCCGGCGGGCGCTGACGACGGGTCGCTGGTGCTCGTGGACGCGACCAGCGGCGCCGGGGCGCTGCCGGTGGACCCCGCCGAATTCGACGCCTACTATTTCGGCCCGCAGAAGGTGTTCGGCGCCGACGGCGGCCTGTGGATTGCGCTGCTGTCCCCCGCCGCGCTCGATCGGATCGACGAAATCGACGCGAGCGGCAGGTACATCCCCGACTTTCTCAACTTGCGGATCGCGGTGGAGAACTCCGTCAAGGACCAGACCTACAACACGCCGTCGGTGGCGACCCTGCTGCTGCTCGCCGCCCAGATCGACTGGCTGCTCGAACACGGCGGCCTGGCGTGGGCTGAGTCACGCACCCAATCCTCCGCCCGGATCCTTTATGACTGGGCGGAGGCCTCGGCTTTCGCGACACCGTTCGTGGCCGACCCGGCGATGCGTTCCCCCGTGGTGGGCACGATCGACTTCAGTGACGAGATCAGCGCCGACGCGGTGGCCGGCGTGCTGCGGCAGAACGGGATCGTGGACACCGAGTCGTACCGCAGGCTGGGCAGGAACCAGCTGCGGATCGGCATGTTCCCGGCGGTCGATCCCGATGATGTGGCCGCGCTCACCGTATGCGTCGACTACGTGGCCGAGCGCCTCACGTTAGTGCGTGACGGCGCCGACGATCACGACGGCAAGCAGCAGCACGAGCACCGCGGGCAAGAGCCAGCCGGGAACTCTGTTCATGGAGTCAGGGTATGAGGCTGTTCGTCGGCGTGGCGCCACCGCCCGCTGTCCTGGACGACCTGGACGCGGCGTGCGCGCTGCTGCGTCCGCTGCGCGACGACCTGCGGTGGACGAACCGCCCCGCCTGGCACATCACTCTCGCCTTCCTCGGCGAGGTCACCGACCTGAGCCTGACCAGGCTGCTGCCCCGGCTGGAACGAGCGGCGCGGCGGCATCAGTCGGTCACGCTGAGCCTGGCCGGCGCGGGCGCGTTCCCCAAGCCCGCCAGGGCGAACGTGCTATGGACCGGGGTGACAGGCGACCGGCGCGGACTGGCCGAGCTCGCGGCCTCCGTCGGCGCGGCGGCCCGCCGGGCCGGCGCCGTGCCGCCGGACGCCGGGCGCCGGTTCCAGCCGCACCTGACGCTGGCCCGCTGCCGGGCGCCCGCCGACGTGGGCTCCATCGTCACCAGCCTGGAGGGATACCAGGGCCCGGAGTGGACCGCCGAGGAGATCTACCTCATCCGCAGTATCCTCGGCAGCCGGGCCGGCACCGGACCGCGCTACGAAACGGTAGGCACCTGGAAACTCCGCCAGCCCGTCTAGACGTGGCTCCGCCGTGCCCGCCCGCCTGGACATTTTCTTGCTGTTATCACCCGAAACGGCGTTATGTGTGTAATTCCGGGGGATAATCCCCCGAAGTAACACACTTAGGCGGCCTGGAAGCGCGGATGGCGATGGGCGGGGTCAGGACTGGCTCAGCTTTTCGAGGATCGGGGCGGCGGCGCGCAGGATCGCGCGCTCTTCCGTGGTCAGCTCCTGGAGGCGCTGCGCCAGCCAGGCCTCGCGACGGCGGCGGACCCGGTTCACCAGCGCGGTGCCTTCCGGGGTCACGGTGAGGATCACCTGACGGCGGTCGGACGGGTGCGGTTCACGCTGGACGAGGTTGCGCTCCTCAAGCACGGCGATCACGCGGGTCATGGACGGCGGCTGGACCTTCTCGTACTCGGCGAGTTCGCCGGGGGTCATCGCCTGGTGACGTTCCAGCGCCGCGAGGGCGGCGAGCTGGATGTCGGAAAGGACGGTTTCCGTCACGCCGAGGCCGAGGCGCTCCACCCGGAGACGCCGTGCGAGCCTGCTGATCGAAATACGCAGCGCGGTCGCCAGTCCCGCGTCCGATCGCGTAGCTGCCTGAGGCATCCACCAAGTACATCACGTGCGGGCACGCCGCATAAGGCTCCCGCGATGAACTGGTTGACAGCCGTGACGGCGGCACCGCGGCCAGGCCCCGCTAGCCTTGTTGCGTGAGCCAGCGCCAGCACGTCCGCCGCGGGGAGCGGCGCCCGCCGCCGCCACCGCGGGAAGCGAACGACCGAATGGTGACCGGCGTCGGCACGGCGGCGTGGGCGGTGGCCCTTGTGGTCCTGCTCATCGTGCGCGACGCGCTCCCCGCCGGGTCGGGGTGGTGGGTGTGGACGTGCGTGACAGGCCTGGCTATGGGGCTGTTCGCGCTGTGGTACGTGCCGGTGCTCAAGCGCGGCCGGCAGCGCGCCGCGGCGCATCGCGATCAGCCTTCCGGCGTCGACTCCGGGTACGCGTCCCGGGACAGCGGCTCGAAGACGGTCTCCTCGACCGAGACGCCGGGCAGGTCCACCAAGTCGTAGCCGAACTCGTCGATGACCGGAGCGGTCGCCTGCACCGCGGAGCCGGTCCCTGCGGCTTCGGAGTGGGCACCGCAGCCGTGGTCGGCAGAGACCACCCGGCCGTCGTCCGGCGCGAACGCGTTACCGCAGGCGCCGAAGAGGCGGCCGAGACCGCCGCTGAGCGGGACGAAGAACCCGCAGCTCACACAGTTCGCGGGAGCCGCGCGGGACAGCGGCGTCCTGGGCCCGTGGTCGCTTTCGTACCACCGTTCCGCCGTGTCGTCGCGGCCGAAGGCGGACAGCACGCGGCTCCGCCCTGGCGAGGGCAGCTCGGACGGCTCCTGCGGCCCGGCCTCAGCGTTTTCCGCGTCCGTCCGCGGGGCGAACCAGTCGGTGACCGCGTCATCGCCCTCGAGGACCGCGAACGGGACGAGGCGCTCGTCGTCCGCGCTGGCCGGCAGCAGGTCGCCGATGCCGACGTCGCCTGGGCGCAGCCGGTCCTGCCACGGCACCCACGGCGGCGCGAGCAGGGCGTCGGGGCCGGGCAGCAGCACGGTCTCGTCGACGGTCACGACCTTGGACCTGGGCGCGCGGGTCACAGTGACGGCCCACTGCCACCCTGTGTAGGCGGGGTCAGTGCACTCGAACAGATGGGTGGCGACGCGGTCGCCCGCGGCTTCGACGGCGAGATGCTCGCCGATCGTGCCAGCGCCGACACCTGCCTCGCCGGCCAGCGCGTCCCTGGCCAGGTCCACGGCTTCCGCGCAGGTCTGGTCCGGTTCCTTCGCGCGGGTTCTGATCGAGCTTACGACTGCCAATTCCTCGCTCCTGTCGCGTATACCGCGCGGGCCGGCCCGGAGGTCTTACCGCTTGGGGCTCGTCGCAGTGCCGCAGACCAAGAATACTGTGTCTATGCGGATGTCCGATGCGCTGCGGCGAGCTGAGCATGCTGCCCAGGCGACCGGCCGCGCATTCAGATCCGGCACCCAGGCCAGCGGCAAGGCGACCCGCGGCACCGGGCGCTTCGTGCACCGGATCACCGGTGCGCAGGGTGCGGGCCGGACCGGCCTCGCCACGCTCATCGAGATGACGGCGGTCAGCGGTGCCGCCGACGCGTTCGTCACGATCGCGCTCGCCGGAACGATCTTCTTCAGCACGTCCGTGGACCAGGCCCG
This sequence comes from Trebonia sp., assembly GCA_036271115.1. GTDB lineage: Bacteria > Actinomycetota > Actinomycetes > Streptosporangiales > Streptosporangiaceae > Trebonia. The sequence goes on along the minus strand of DATBBI010000214.1, from coordinate 2,668 downwards.
CGGCCGTGTGGTGCTCTTCCTGATCATCACGATGGCGCCGTTCGCGGTGCTCGCGCCGTTCATCGGGCCCGCGCTCGACCGGATCCAGCAGGGCCGCAGGTTCGTGCTCGCGGGCACGATGCTGGCCCGGGGCCTGCTCTGCTACGCGATGTCCGCGAACGTCGCCGACTCGGTGACGCTGCTGCCCGCCGCGTTCGGGATCCTGGTGCTGCAGAAGGCCGGCGGGGTCGTCAAGGCGTCGGTCACGCCGCGACTGCTGCCCGCCGAGATCACGCTGGTGAAGGCGAACGCGCGTTCCGGGCTGATCTCCCTCATCGCCGCTACGGTGGCGGCGGTCCTTGCCGCGGGCGTACAGCTCGCCGGCGGCGCCGCGTGGACGCTGCGGGTCGGCACGCTGATCTACCTGGCCGCGATGGTTCTCGCGCTGCGGCTTCCCGAACAGATCGACGTACCGGCCACGGCGCCCGCACCAAGCCAGGATCCACAGACAGCCCGCGCTCCCGGGGAGGCCCTGGTCCCCGGCGAAGCGCGGGAGGCGCGGCCACCGTACCAGGAACCCGGCCCGTACCAGGAACCCGGCCCGCGCCAGGCACCTGGCGCCGGGCCGCGTGCGGCGCCTGCTTCCGGTCCGCGCCGTGACTACCCGCCTGGGGGACGTCCCGGCGCGGCCGACCCGCCCCGCCGCCCGCTACCGCTCGAGCCGGTCACGCCGCCGTCCGCCAACGGTCGCGGCGCCGGCCGCGACCACGCCCGCCGAGGGCGGTGGCGGACGCTCGCCAGCGTCGGCCCCGTGGTCTCCGAGGCGATGGCGGTGAACGCCGTGCTGCGCGCCTTCGCCGGCTACATCCTGTTCCTGCTCGCGTTCCTGCTGCGCAGCCTGGAATTCGGGCCGGCAAGCCATCCGGTGTCGCACAACTTCGCCCTCGGCGTACTGGCCCTCGGCCTGTCGACAGGCAGCCTCGCGGCGATGATCCTCGGCTCCTTCTTCCGCGGCCGGGCGCCGCACCTGATCATGTTCAGCGTGCTGACGATCGCGCCGGTCATCACCATCGTGTGCGCCGTGACGTTCGGGCTGTGGGCGGCCGCGGTCGTCGAGTTCACCGCGATCTTCTGCGCCAGCCTGGCCAAGCTCGGTCAGGACTCGATCGTCCAGCGGGAGATCGGAGACGAGATCAGGTCGTCGACGTTCGCGGTGTCCGAGACGCTCAACCAGGTGGCCAACGTGGCGGGCGGCCTGGCCGGCGTGCTGGTGTCCATGCTGGACAACGGGCAGGCAGGCCTCGCCATCGCCGCGGCGGGTCTCGTCGTGGCGCTCTTCGTGCTCCTCGCAAGGCGACGCCAGCGCATCCGCGTCGCGGCGCGCGCCATGCCTCAGCCCGCCGGCTCCCGCTAACGACAGGGGCCAGCAGCGCGTCAGGGCTCGAGATCCCCCGCGACCGCGCGCAGTAGCGACGCGATCTGCTTGGCTTCCTTGGGGTCCGGGTGCTTACCGCGCCGGTAATCGTCGGAGATGCCGTCCAGCAGCTTCATGAGGTCCTCGATGATCGGGATCATCTCGTCGGGCTTCTTGCGGGGATGCTTGGCGGTGGCGACGGCCGGCGGTGCCTCGAGCAGCCGCACCTGCAGCGCCTGCGCGCCCTTGCGTCCCTCCACGATGCCGAACTCGACTCGCTGTCCCTTCGCGAGCGCGGTCGTTCCCGCCGGCAGGGCGGAAGAATGCACGAACACCTCGCCCCCGTCATCGCGGGCGAGGAAGCCGAACCCCTTTTCGGCGTCATACCACTTGACCTTGCCGGTAGGCACGAGCAAGACCTCACGTCGTTAGGAACTGATCACCAGGCGGCCATGATCGCCAGCCAGATGTTATGGGCGCTTTCTAGGCTATCGGTACCGCACGGGTAATGGCAGCAGGGTTATCTTGCCCCAGGCGGTGCCCGGTGGGTGGCGACACGGCGGTCAGGGGGTCACGGCCCCACACGTTCGGATGGTGCTGGGACGGGATCGCGTGCGAGGCCGTGAGTCCATAGGCGGATCTTCCACCCCGGTTCCAAGATCGCAGTACCGCTATACCCAGGGCTTATGCCAGGAAAACACGACAGCGGCCCGGATACCCGGGCCGCTGTCGGCGTGGTTCGGAGCGCTGGACTCTAGAAGTCCATATCGCCGCCGCCAGGGGCGGCGGGCGCCTTGTCCTTCTCCGGCTTCTCCGCGATCACTGCCTCAGTGGTGAGGAACAGGCCCGCGATGGACGCCGCGTTCTGCAGAGCCGAACGGGTGACCTTCGCCGGGTCGATGATGCCGGCCTTGAACATGTCGACGTACTCGCCGTTGGCGGCGTTCAGGCCCTCGCCTGGCGGCAGGGTCTTCACCTTCTCCACCACGACGCCGCCCTCGAGGCCCGCGTTCACAGCGATCTGCTTCAGCGGCTCCTCCAGGGCGCGGCGCACGATCGCCGCGCCGGTCGCCTCGTCGGCCACCAGCTCGATCTTGTCGAAGGCGGTGCGGGCCGCCTGCAGCAGCGCGACGCCGCCGCCGGGCACGACACCCTCCTCGACCGCGGCCTTGGCGTTGCGCACCGCGTCCTCGATGCGGTGCTTGCGCTCCTTCAGCTCGACCTCGGTCGCCGCGCCCGCCTTGATGACGGCCACGCCGCCCGCGAGCTTGGCCA
>DATBBI010000213.1:0-2021 GCA_036271115.1 Trebonia sp. | reverse complement strand
GCCGACTAGCTCCGCCCCCGGCGTACTGCCGTCCGGGGGGCTCCTGACTACCGAACCTGGCGGGCAGCTTGAGCTCAGCTCGCTGCCTGCGGACTCTGTCGCCGAATGCGTCCGCGCCACCACCGCCGATCTGGCGGCGCTCCGCACGGCCGCCGCCGACGCGGGCCTCGAGCTCGCGGGATTCGGCCTCGATCCATACCGCCCCCCGCGCCGCGTGCTCGACCTGCCGCGGTACGCGGCCATGGAGGCCTTCTTCGACCGGGGCGGCCCGTGGGGCCGCCAGATGATGTGCGGCACCGCGTCGGTCCAGGTGTCCCTGGACGCCGGCGACGACAGCGACGGGTACACCGGCTACCGCACCCGGTGGCGGCTGCTGCACGCGATCGGGCCGGTGCTGGTGGCCGCGTTCGCGAACTCGCCGCTGCGCGAGGGCCGGCCGACCGGCTGGAAGTCGTCCAGGCAGCAGGTCTGGGCCCGCATGGACCCCGGCCGCACCAAGCCGCCGCCGCTGGCCGGGGACGCGGACCTGCCCGCCGCGTGGGCCGCGTACGCGCTGGACGCGCAGGTGATGTGCGTCCGTTCGGACGAAGCCGGTGACTGGACCGCGCCGCCGGGGCTGCGGCTGCGCGACTGGGTGCGCGGCTCCGACGGATCCGCCGCCCTTCGCGCGCCGACGGCCGAGGACCTGACCTACCACCTGTCCACGCTGTTCCCGCCGGTGCGGCCGCGCGGGCACTTCGAGCTGCGCATGATCGACGCGCAGCAGGGCGACGGCTGGGTGGTGCCGCTCGCGGTCGCTAGCGCGCTGCTGTCCGACGCGCAGGCCGCCGACGCGGCGATGGCCGCCGCCGAGCGGCTCTGGCACCCCGACGGGGCCAACGGCCAGGACCCCTGGCTGCTGGCGGCCAGCGACGGGCCCGCGCACCCGCGGATCGCGCGGGCCAGCAGGGAGTGCTTCGCCGTGGCGCGCGACGCGCTGGTCAGGCACCGCACCTCGGCCGCCATCCTCGCGGCGACCGGCGACTTCATCGAGCGGTACGTGAGCAAGGACCGATGTCCGGCCGACGACCTGCTGGAGGAACTGGGATGACGGACAACGACACGCTACGGGAGCGAATCGCCGGGGAGCTGTCCGCGGCGCGCGACCGGACCACCTACCTCACCACCGCGGTCGATGAGGCGGACCTGGTCAGACAGCACTCCCCGCTCATGTCGCCGCTGGTCTGGGACCTGGCGCACGTCGCCAACCAGGAGGAACTCTGGTTGCTGCGCGAGGTCGGCGGGCTGACCCCGATCCACCCCGAGATCGACCCGCTGTACGACGCGTTCGAGCACCCGCGGTCGAAGCGCCCGACGCTGCCGCTGCTCGCGCCCGGCGAGGCGCGCGGCTACGGCCACGAGGTCCGCGGCCGGGTCATGGACCTGCTGGAGAAGACGCGGTTCGACGGTACCCGCCTCACCGATGGCGGGTTCGCGTTCGGCATGATCGCGCAGCACGAGCAGCAGCACGACGAGACCATGCTCGCTACCCATCAGCTGCGGGTCGGGCCGCCGGTGCTGTCCGCTCCCCCGCCGCCCGCGCCTCTTGACGCGGTGACGTTGCCGGCCGAGGTGTTCGTGCCGGGCGGGCCGTTCACGATGGGCACCTCGACGGAGCCGTGGGCGCTGGACAACGAGCGACCCGCGCACGTCGTCGACGTCCCGCCGTTCTACCTGGACACCACGCCGGTGACGAACGCCGCCTACGCCGCGTTCATCGCCGACGGCGGCTACGACGACCCCCGCTGGTGGACCGCCGACGGATGGGCGCACCGGCAGCGCGCGGGGCTGGAAGCACCGCTGTTCTGGCGCTGGGAGGGCGAATGGGTGCGGGTCAGCTTCGGTGTCGCGTTGCCCATCATCCCGAACGAGCCCGTGTTGCACGTCTCCTGGTACGAGGCCGACGCCTACGCGCGATGGGCCGGGCGGCGGCTGCCCACCGAGGCGGAATGGGAGAAGGCCGCGCGGCACGACCCGGTCTC